>DWUV01000123.1 GCA_019120595.1 Candidatus Mediterraneibacter tabaqchaliae
TCTGTCATCTCACTAAACTTTTTAATATTCAGGCCCTTATCGGGTGAATATTCATAAAAATTTACAATATGCCTTCTGCGTTTTGTCAAAGCCCAGCGTTTTGCCTGTTTTTCTAAAATTGTACAGTAAAAACCGTAGCCAAAATCTTTGTAAAAACCATTTTCCAAGATCTGCGGTTCTTGAACTATTACATTGCTTCCATGATATAAAATCATATGCTTTTTACTCCTTCAAATTGGGATTTGTTATTCTATACGAACATTGACTGGTCTCACTGTAAGTTCTCCAATCCCTTCAACCCTGTACCATTTTCCCCGTTCAAGTTTAATTGTTTCTCCCACTCCAGAAGTAATATAACCTATCACATAAGTTTCCCCGCTTTCGATATCCGTAAATACGACATCGGTATCAGCAGTACTGGTAATTTTTACGCTTCCGCTAACAGGCTGAATCTCTTCACTTTTCACTCTCTCGCTGCCTGAAAGGGTGAAAGTGTGTATCTTAACATAGCTGTTATAACTTATACCGGTTATAAGAATGGCAAGCGGAATTGCACCTCCCAACGCTCGTTTCAGCCGTTTGTTATCCATAAATTACCCCTCCGAAAAATTTCAAGCTGTCATGCTGTTTTGTCTATTATAACACCCTAAATATTTCCCTGTCATTCTATTTTTGCTCATACAAAAAAGAGAGCGGAACATCATCTGTCCACTCTCTTACATATCTCCCTTACTTGTGATACGGTTCTCCATTCATGATCCGATACCCCCGGTACACCTGCTCCAGCAGCACCACCCGCATCAACTGATGGGGAAATGTCATTTTCGAAAAGCTGAGTGCAAAGTCCGACCGTTTCAGCACCTCTTTCCCCAGCCCGATCGAACCTCCGATCACAAATGCGATACTGCTCTTCCCCTGCACGCCCAGCGTTTCGATCTTATCTGCAAACTCCTCAGAAGTAAGCATCTTCCCGCCGATCTCCAAAGTGATCACATACATATCGTCCCGTATATATTTCAGGATCCGCTCGCCTTCTTTTGTCCGGATAGCCTCCTCCACTGCTTCGCTCGCCTGATCCGGTGTCTTCTCATCCGCCACCTCCATGATCTCCAGTTTACAGTAGCGGCTCAGCCTTTTACTGTATTCTGTGACAGCGTCTTTTAAATATTTCTCTTTTATCTTTCCTACTGCGATTACTGTTAATTTCATTTTTTCCTCTTTTGTCTCCTACTATCCGGCATATTTCCCGCCTTCCTTACTCTCTCCGGCCGGAAACGCTTTCTAACTGATATACATACAGCTCGTGCAGGGCTCTTGTGGCACAGATATATTCCGCCTGCGCTGACAGAGGGTTCTCCTCCTGTCCGCGCACCGCGAATACCTGGTCAAATTCCAGTCCCTTCGCCAGATAAAATGTAGTCACCGTCAGACCTTTCCGAAAGGCCGAGCTGTTCCGATCCACATAGGACACTTCTAACCCTCTGTTTTGCAAAAGTCGGCTGATGTCAAACGCTTCTTCCTCGGTCATCGTAATAACCGCTGCAGTCTCAAATCCTTCGGTCCCCACATTCAGATTTTTCTCTATTGCAGAGAGCATTTCTTCCTCTGAAGCAAACAGCTTTTCCTCCACTTCCTTCCCATGCCGCTCCAGAAGCTCTATATCCGTGATCCCGCTGATCTTCCCCGCATAAGAAGCGATCTCCCATGTATTGCGGTAGCTTTTGTTCATCACTACAGTGCGGATGCCTCTGCCGAATATCTTCGGCAGGAATTTCAGTACATCCTGCTGTTCTTTGTCAAGCGTCTGCGCCCTGTCCCCCAGGATCGTCATCCGGCAGCCAAAAAGCCTCTGCAGGATCACATACTGGAGATAGGAGTAATCCTGCATTTCATCGATCACGAGGTGCTTGATATTCTTATGCGCGCTGTCTCCTGTCAGCCTGTATTTCAGGTACAGCATAGGGAACACATCCTCATATGGGATCTTCCTTCTCTCAAACGGAGTATCTGACAGCGGCTCCTGACCGCAGAACTCCATGAGCCGATTATAAAGTGTATAAATGTCTTTGGTCACATACATTCGGTCAAACTTTTTCTGCAGGAGCTCACGGTCCTCTTCTTCAATGTCCCTTCCTCTCAGAGTCTCGTATGAATCAACAAAATACTCCATCACCGCATCCATCCGCTTCAGGATCGGAGTGTCATAAAATTTGTCATAAAACAGATGGATCAATTCTTCCTCAGACAGCCTCATCCCCCGGAACTCTATATCTCTGAACTCCATCAGGCTGTCCTCTTCCACCGCGAGGAAACCTTCCACCTCCCCTACAAACTCCGCCGACTGTTTCCAATGGAATCTCTCGTCCGCCGCAGGATCCGGAAAACGCATCATCCTCTCCAGATGGTCATATCTGTCTTCACAGTCAGCCGCCGTATCTTTCAGCTCCCGGTATGCGAAAAGGTCAAAGCTCATCTCCCTGATATTTTCCTCTCCCAATTCCGGGAGGATGTGCGATATATAATCTGCAAACACACTGTTCGGCGACAGGATGAGAATATTCGATGAGCGCAGGTTTTTCCTGTCATGGTACAGAAGATACGCGATCCTGTGGAGCGCGATCGAAGTCTTCCCGCTCCCGGCCGCGCCCTGGATGACCAGGATCCGGTCCTTTGTGTTTCTGATGATCTCATTCTGTTCCTTCTGGATCGTGCGGACGATGCTTTTCAGCTGGGCGTCTCCGCTGTTCCCCAATTCCTGCTTTAAGATCTCGTCATCGATCTTCACATCACTCTCAAACCCATAGACCATCCTGCCGTTCCGGATCTTATACTGCCACTTGGCAACGATCTCTCCGCTTATGATCCCGGACGGGGCTTCATACGATGCCGACCCCTTGTCATAATCATAAAACAATCCGCTCACAGGCGCGCGCCAGTCATAGATCAGAGGCGTCATGCCTGCTTTCTCCGCGAAATTGCCGATTCCGATATAAAAAGGCTCCGCCTCATCTTCCCCCTCGAACCGGAAGTCAACCCTGCCGAAGAACGGCGAATCCAGCATCTTTTCAAACCGTCTCTTTAATTTTGCCTTTTCCTCATTCGAATTCACCTGATGAAGGAGCGCCTGCTGATTGTCATAATCCTCATATCCGTACTGGTCCATCTCCGTATAGTTTTCCCAGTAATACTCATGCATATTTTCAATCTCTTTTTGTCCCTCATCCAGCTCCTTCTTAAGCTGAACAAGCCTGTTCTTCAGTTTTTCCTCTATATCTTCAAGAAAAAGAGTCCCGTCATAACATCTGCTGTTTACTGCCATTTCTCTTCTCTCCAGTCTGTTCCAAATTTACTTTCCAAGCCGTGGCTCCCGGTATGATCCCCGCAGAGCGGGTCGAAGCGGCAGAGCCGCTTCAGATTGCACGAACGTGCAGTCATTATACCACGCGCGCAGGAAAGGAAGCGCCGCGCATGCGGCATTTACTTTCCAAGCCGTGGCTCCCGGTATAATCCCCGCAGAGCGGGGCGAAGCGGCGAAGCCGCTTCGGATTGCACGAACGTGCAATCATTATACCATGTATTTTTTGAAAAGAAATCACAATTTAGTCATATTTTCTTTTTATAATATAGCGGCAGCAGTATTAAACGCATAGATGCTTTCCCATCCGCATCAGGTGCATTTTACATACTGGATCGAAAATATCTAAACGAAATGAGGTAGCAGTCTATGAAAAAAGAAAACCGAAAAATGGCGCAGCAGCGCAGAGCTGAGGAACGTCGCAAAAATGAATTTCGGAAAAAACTGAGCAAGATCCTGGTGATCGGAATTCCCAGCCTTGCCGTGTTAGCTCTTGTGATCGTACTTATCGTCGACGGAGTTACAAACAATTCAGATGGCAGCCAGACGGACGGTACTAACACGGAAGCATCCGCCGACACCGGCAGCAGTTCTGACACTTCCGGCTCCGCTGACAGCGCTTCCCAGGATACCGGAACTTCCTACTCTACAGACACGTCTCTTACCGTAGAAAATGGAGATACTGTCAATATCGATTACGTAGGAAGCATCGACGGAGTGGAATTCGACGGCGGGAACACACAGGGGATGGGCACAGATCTCATGATCGGATCAGGAAGTTATATCGATGATTTCGAGGAACAGCTCATCGGCGCACACCCCGGAGACCAGGTGGATGTATATGTAACTTTCCCGGAAGATTACGGAGTGGAAGACCTGAATGGGAAAGAAGCACTGTTCCAGGTAACAGTCAATGGAATTTATGAGTAAATCTGTATTTGTGGGGGAGCCATCCTGTTGGCAAAACGTACGAAAACAGTGAAGCGCGGATGTCGAGGACGTATTCAGCGCGGGGATATGGGTGGCATCGGCTCCGCTCCATGAGGCAGGAAAAACTACGAAATCAGGGAACACGCTAAAACCAGGGATCAGAAGAGAGGAACTCGGCTCCGCCTCAGACACCCTCTCTTCTGCCCCCAACGCGTGTCCCCTGATTTCTACTTTTTCCAAGCCTCATTCCGAAGTCACCTCAGCCACCCAT
>DWUV01000124.1 GCA_019120595.1 Candidatus Mediterraneibacter tabaqchaliae
GGGGAGCAAGGATACTCTCAGCATCATACATCTGCATATTCAGTTTTGTTTTTTCTTCCATAAGCTTTTCTCCTTTGATTATAGTATTTTTGCTTTTGATTTACAATAAATAAACAGCTCCTGCTCCTCACTCCTTTCCTTTGCAGTTCACATCGTACGCCTGTGAATAACCGGCTGAACCAGCCTTGAAATAAACGAAATTGAAACAGATAATTTGATCCCCATGACCGGGGATCAGGTGGACTTAATCATAGCATACCTGAACAGAAAAAACTATGGGCAGTTTTACTCAAACCACCCATAGCAATTTTGTGCATTCTGCAATCCTGCCATATTTTATTATTTCGTCTGTATCATACCAGAGAACTTCGATCCGGCTTTGCAGATCCTGATCTATTTCTCTCGTCTTTTTCGGATGACTGCCGCGCCGCACAGGACTCCTGCCAGCATCATTGCCGCCGCGGCCCCCGCAGCAGATGCAGTATCTCCGGTCTTTACTGCTTTTTCCACTGTATCCGCACTGTCGCCGCGCTGATCATTCCCATCAAGATCTCCGCTGTCAGTATCCGGGATATTGCTGCCGGCCCCGCTGTCATTTCCGCCTTCTGGATCCTGTCCCTGGTTTCCTTCGTCCGGATCCTGTCCGCCTTGTCCGCCTTCATCTCCACCGGGAGTTTCCCCACTCCCGCCGCCTTCTTCCGGCTTCTCAACAAGCCGGGCTTCTGCTGCCTCAAGTTCTGCCACAGCATTATCGACAACCTGCTGGTCGTCCTCGGACAACGCCGGATCATCAAAGACCTGCTGTGCCGATGCAAGGGCTGTGCGCAATGCTTCTGCGGACTCTTCTGTATACTTGCTGAGATCCAGTCCCGCTACGCTGTCCAAAAGCTCTTCCAGGGCAGCTTTGTCTGCCTTTAACCGCAGTCCGCTCATGGCGTCTGTCAGGCTCTGCCATGCGCTGTTGACTTCCTCCTGCATTGCGTCGCCGTCTGCCATGACTGCCTCCGCATTTTCTTTTGCCGACAGGTACTCTGCCTGTCCCTCTTCTACATATTGATCCAGGTCGATCATCTGCGTCAGGTCGAGAGCCATCTCCAGATCTGTCTTATCCCCCGCTTTGAACCCCAGCGCCTGGATCGCTTTCATCAGCTTGAATGCCGCGTTGAACACTTCTTCTTTTGTGGCGCTCTCATCCGCCATGGCAGCTTCGCCTTCCGCGATTGCCTCTTCAAAGAGCTTCTGAACGGATTCCACAAGGTCTTCTGTATCACCGTTTGCCACATGCTCTTTTGCTTTATTCAGGAAATATTCTAGATTGGTCTTGCTTGCCCGCAGACCTGAAATTGCAGCCTGAAGCTCTTCGTAAGCCGCATCCACTTCTTCCTGTGACGCCTCCGCCTGATCCAGGACAGTCTCCGCCTGATCCAACGCGCTCTGGAGCAGCTCCCACGTATCTTTTACATATCCGGTGCCTGACTCATCCTTATACTGGCTGTACAGTTCTTCAAGCGCTGTCTTATCAACTCCGGATTCTGTGATCGTATAAATGGTATTTTCCTCTGTCGCAAACTCGATCGTCTTTTCACCGGAATTTACCGTTTCTCCTTTTGTATACTCGACTTTGTTCCCGTTGCTGTCCGTTATGGTCACATCCGCATTTCCCCACGGATTGACGATTTTTGCATCCGTTCCCTTTTCGCTGGTCAGCTCGATATACTGAACCGTATTATCTTTCATCTCAGAAGATACAAGGAACGCGCCTTTCTCACGGATCGTTGAGAATTTTCCGTCATAATCCTCCCGCCATACCGGGAATACTTTGATAATACCGCCGTCAGACTAGACCATCATATTGTTCAAAGCTTCCCGCACTCCGACCTTTTCCCAGCCATGGGTATTATCATCTACGTAATAATTTGCCCTCATTTTGCTGATCACGTATGTATTGATCTTGCTTACAAGCTTGTCCGCGTCATACTGCACCCTTGCTGCCATGGTCGGTGCTTTCGGTGTACTGTTGACGCTTCCCCAGTTTGCCTGGTCCATCGTATTGCACCCGACTTCCAGCAGATACGGATCCGAATCAAACCCAAGCTGGTCGCCCGGATGTACAAATTCCATATTGACCGGAGCCGAAATAGAGCGGATCCCTCTGTCCTCAGACAGACCGAAGATCTCTTTTCCGTTTCTTTCAAAGATCGTCACTTCCGGACCGACGATATGATCCGCGATGTCCTGCCACATCTCATACTTCTCAGCGGAAGGCGCATGCTCTTTTCCGATCTCGATCAGACCTTCCATGAGGTTCTTCACGCCGCCGGTGATCACGCTCGGATTAAAATCAAAGCTTCCCTCCTGCGACCCATCGTAAAGGACATAACAGTAATCATCGCCCATATCTTCCGTATATTCCGGATATTTGTCTGTATAATTCTGAGAATGTTTTTTGGTCAGGGCATGGCCATCCAGACCGGACGGACTGTCCTTGATATACTCATCATCGATCCTCAGCCCTTTTTTCTCGATCCACTGTGCGTAAAAATTCGCATCATATACGAGGAAATCATAAAGGGTATACGTATTGCCCTCCGGCGTCTCATGCTCCTCAAAGAGCCATTCCTTATCCAGAGTATATCGGTAATATAACAATACCTGTGATGCACAGAACAATGCATTCATCGTCTGGTTCAGATAAGATGAGCCAAACGGCGTATCATACTGTTTAATACCAACCGGATACAATACTGCATCCTCTATTCCATTATGCAAATCTTCTCTTGTCGCCCAGTACCACGTCGATTCAATACTCTTAATGCAATCAGGATCCGCTGCGCTTGCAAGTCCTTTATCTATATTTCTCGCGATCACTTCAAATAAAGGCTGTGAAAATTCCCTTAACCGGTTGCTGGAGTAAGAGCCATAATATGGCGACTGGAAGTTATAGTTCAGGTGGTAATCCCCCTGCCACTTCATTCTGTCATTATTGGTCCACACACCGTACAGCCCGGGAGCTGTCTCACCTTCTCTTGTGCAGCATGCAAACAGATACTGAGATCCGTAATAAAGTCTGTTTAAATTTTTGTCTCCGAAATCTGCGTAGGAAAGTTTATAATAATCCTGCCACCATTTCAGATGCTGTTCATACAGCCCGCTGATCTCTTCATCCGTATCAAGCTCTGAAATCTTAGCGACCGCTTTCTGAACTGCTGCCCCTTCTGCTCCGTTTTCCGCATCAGGCTCCTGATTTTCTTCGCAGTGGATGCCCGTCACGATCGTGACAGTCTCCCCTGCCGGTACGGTCACGCGGATCTTGCCCTCATTGCCGCTGTTCGCATAAGCCGCATCTTCTCCGCCGATCACTCTGGATGCCATCGCGATCTCACTCATCCATCTTGCCTTGTGGACTGTACCGTCTTTCATAACATCATCCGCCACGTTGGTTGTCCTTGATCCCCAGACGATTTCACCGTCTACACCTGATAATGATTCTGCAAGCGGATGGGTTTTATCCATATCCACATTAGAGGCCGGTGTCAGGCTGGCGAGTTTTTCTTTTCCCCATACGTCCACCTCGATCATCTGGTCTTCGCTGCCCTTTGACGTAAGCCTTGTGACTAAAATGTCTTCATCAGGATAGATCCAGGTATTCATGCTCACAGGCACTTCTCCCAGAGTCATATCTGTATTTACTTCCGCCTTTGCGATATCCAGCTGCTCGAGGAAATCATCCTGCGCGGATGCCAGGGACATGACCGCAGGTTCTGCCGCTGTATCTGCCGATGGGGATTCTTCAACAGGCATTGTATAAAAACTGCTCTGCTCATTATCAAACAGATAGAACTTCGCGAGCCTTGCCCTCTGATTCGGATCGAGCGTTGTGGTTCCCGGCTTATACTGTTCTCCTGTTGTATAGTCGATCCTGATGTACCTTGCCGTCACCGGGGCGTCCAGTTTCTGAGCTGTCAGACCGGAAGTATTCCCTTTGACATCCTCAAGCACTGTCCACTCTTCGTCTCCCTCTGCCTTATAAGATACTTTGAAATCTCTCGGATTAAACCGCCTGTATCCTGTGGGGAAGCTGGAATGATGGTCCGCCGTGTCATTTCCGCTCGCATAAAGATCCTGGACAAGCATCTCGTTCCCGGAATGGACCATTCCCCATTCGTCAAACGTCCTGTCCTCTCCCAGATCGATCTGCGCCCACTGCGGCATCTTTCCATTCACACTTGTCCAGCCGCTGTAATCATTTACTCCGTTCTTATCTTTGTACCATGTATCATCAATGATATTGTTCATGTTATTATACGGATTTGATGAAGCCGTAACGCTTGCTCCCTTTTCAGGTGTTGCCAGGCTTTCCGCATAATTATCATCACAGTACAGCTCGAACTGGCTGATCCTCGCAGTGTTGTCCCCGTCTTCCGCTGTGGGCTTTTCGATCAGCAGTCGGACATATCTTGTCCTGACTGCCTCGTCTAATTTTTTGTCTGTAACATCCTCTGTGTTCCCGGTCACTTCGTCCACTGTGATCCAGTCGGACTCTTCCGCCTCGTCAAGAGTCACCCCTTCTTCCAGGACCTGTACCTTAAAGCTGTCCGTATTTCTCTCTTTTCCCAGCCCGGATGTGGAATTGTCGTGCTTGATGACATAACGGTCAAAGCTCACGGCAAATTCCAGGTCCAGAACCAGGCTCTGAGTCCCGGTCTCCGCTGCCTCCCATCCCGTAAAAGGCCGGGAAGTATCGTCCGGATTTCGTTTATACGCACCGTTTACGGCACGTTCCGCCCCATTGCCCTGCTTTTCCATAGAAAAATCCGCTCCGGGGATCACTGTCTGCGGGAAAGCGCACTCCGGGCAGGAAGCGCTGGATCTCCTCCACGCCTCCCATTTTGATATCCTGATCACGGATATCGAGATGCCCGGAATGAGCGGCCTGGAACTGATCCGCAGAGCCAAAGAGGATTTTCCTGACCTGCACATCATCGTCCTGAGCGGATACAGTAATTTTGAATATGCGCGGACCGCGCTCCGCTATGGCGTGGAAGATTATCTTCTCAAACCGGTGGAGCAGAAAACGCTCGAAGGGGTCCTCTCATCCCTCTGTCTCCAGATCGAAGATGAGCGCGCTGTGCGCAACCGGGAGATCTTATCCCTTGCACTGAATGATTCTCCGAACCATGACGCTCCTTTTATGTTCAGCGACAGCGGCTTCCTTTTGTCACTGATCACGCTGGGGACTCTCCCACCGAAAGATGCGGACAGCGCCGCCCTGGTATCCGAAAGGTCTTTTCGGGCATTGTGGCAGGATGCTGCCCTGGCGGAATGCTTCCATCCTGTCAGTTCTGTCCAGCACCTCTGGCTGATCGATGAGCACTCCCCGCAGCAGAAGTTCCTCATCCTGCATCTCAAGGACTCTTCTCTGTCCGCGGAGTATCTCTCAATGATCATGAAAAAGCACCTTGCCGCACATTTAAACGGGATGCCTTTTCTGGTCCTGTCCTGCTGCCAGCCTATTTCTTATAAAGAGCTCTGGACCAGGGCGCGATTTCTCCGCTCAGCAGTCCGGTCCGCATCCTGTCCCTTCCGCCAGGAAGCGCTCTGTATAGATGCCGCCCCGTCAGAGTCCGACCCGTCCGCCAGGCAGCCTGACAGCGCCGCTGTATTAAAGGATATGAACCTTTTATTTTCCCTGGACACTGAGTCAGCTTTCTTACAATATGTCCGGGATCTCCTGCCGGAAGTCCTGGACCGTCCGCTGTCCGTGCTCCATCAGATGGTCCGGGTGGTCTTTGAGGCTGTATCGCAGTGTTTCCAGATCGATCCGCAGGACTGCAGCGGAGCTGCCGCCGCCTTTTTCAGCAGGCTCATTTCCATGAAATCCGCGGATGAGTGCCGGATGTGCCTGGAAACCTCTTTAAAAGAATTGTGGAAGACCGCATCCGCCCACACAGGCAGCACCACTCTGTGCGCAAAGATCGCCCAGTATCTTGAGATCAATCTCAGAGAGCAGATCTCCCTGACCGCACTCGCCCAACGCTTCGGATACACGCCCGCCTACCTCAACCGGATCTTCAAAAAAGAGTATGGCGTCTCTCCGCTCCAGTACCTTACTGACCAGGATCTCCTGCGCGAAAGAGCTCCTGCTCAGGCATCCGGATATCAGTATCAAAACAGTCGCTTCCAGTGTCGGGTACGAAGACTCCCGGTATTTCAGCCGCATCTTCAAAAACGAGACCGGGATGACACCATCTGCATGGACCGAGCGGGAAAAATCTGGATTTGCAGGGGAGCCTTCCTGTTGACGAAACGTCCGAAAACAGTGAAGCGCGGATGTCGAAGACGTATTCAGCGCGGGGATATGGGTGGTTGAGGCGACTTCGCTGTTTTCTGGTTTTGCTCAAGCCGGAAGGCCCCCCGACAAATGCAGCGTTTAAAAACGTAACGAGAAGGGAGCTCTCCCGGCAAAAAAGAACCCCTTCCCAGCCGACAGAAACATACAACGAGGGGAACAGCTCCACCAAAAGACATCCCCCTCCAGCCGGCTGAAACATATCACAAGAGAGGCACAGCTTGCTGGGCCAAATCGAACGGCTAACCCTCTTCCGGAAGTCCATCCATATCTTACGCTTGGTATAAATTCCTGTTTCGCCGCTGAAGCTCCCCTTTCATCCACCTTTTGAAATCCTGCATTTGCCTGCGGGGACCTTCCGAATCGGATGCGCGCAGAAAACCGACGGTTTTCGGACGTTATATTTACAAGGAAGGCTCCCCCACAAATACAGATTTCATCAATTTGGGGAGGTATTTTTCGTACTCTGCCCCTTCATCCCTTGGCACGCGATCCCTTACGGAATCCTGTATCGCCAGCGCGATCATCTCCCCTGCCAGCTTCACATCTTCCGCCAGGCTGTCTCCCCTGGCTTTTCCTCCTGCGATCACAGAGGCGAACAGATCTCCTGTCCCTGAATATCCCTCGCCGATAAACGGATGCGCGAAGAACTGCGCCCTGTCTTTTGTAACCGCAAGATTCCCCATCATTTCCCTGCCATCCAGGCTATCGCGAAAACGGATACCCGTAACCACTACCTCTTTCGGTCCGTCCTGCATGACATGTCTGGCAAGCTTTTCCGCTGTTTCCACGATCTCGGCAGCGCCGCGGACAATCTTCCGTCCGTTATCCCCGCCGCCGGCCTTCTCCGCGCCATCACCTTCAGCGCCTGCATCTTCTCTATTCGCCGCCAGTCCCGGATCTGCGTCAGCAAGCAGGCAGAGCTCTGTCAGATTCGGCGTGATGATATCGGCCCGTTTTACCAGGCGCTTCATCTCCTGCTGGAACCCGGGAGAGAACATCTCGAACCGCGCCCCGTTGTCCCCCATGATCGGATCCACCAGCAGGAAGGTATCCTCTTTTTGAAATGTCTCCAGAAAGTCAATGGCTCTTCCGATCTGCCGGCATCCGGACATGAAGCCCATGTAGATCCCGTCAAACCGGACAGACATTTTCTTCCACTCTTCCTGGATCTCTGCCATTTTATCCGTATAATCATCATAAAAATAGCTGGGGTATCCTGTCTGCGCGCTCAGGATCGCTGTCGGCAGCGGACAGGGCTGCACCCCCATCGCAGCGATCACGGAGATCGCCGCCGTAAGGGAACATCTCCCAAAGCCTGACAGATCATTTACTACTGCAATTCTTTTTGTCATATTTGCCCCTCTTTACGGATCGGCTTCAGGACCGCAGCCGAATGCCGCCCCATATTGATCACGATCTCGCCATTCTGGACAATGTACTCATCATAGGCAGTCGTATATCCACTCTCATATGTATAGACAAGCCGTCTCATCCGGCCTTCTTTCGGCACGCCGGACAGCCATACGGGAATGGTGATCTCTTTCAGCTCTTTGCTGTTGTTAAGCACGACGATGATCTGTTCGTCCCCCTGGAACCTTGCATACGCAAGAACATTCTGGTCTGCATGGAGAAGCTTGATGGATCCTTTCCTGAGCGGCTTTTCTTCTTTATGGATCCGGATCATCTCTTTGTGGAATTCCAGCAGTTCTTTGTCTTCATTCCCCCAAGGAAATGTACGCCGGTTGTCCGGGTCTGTGAAGCCGCACAGTCCCGCTTCGTCTCCATAGTAGATCGTAGGCGCGCCGACCCATGTCATCTGTACGACGACCGCTTCCCGCATGACCGCATGGTTCACGCCCTCTGCCGCTGCCTTCGCCCCTACATGCTCCGCACGCCCCACAATGTGGTTTGTACGTGTAAGAAACCTCGAATGATCGTGGTTGGACAGCTCATTCATCGCCACCTGGAGAGACGGCGTGAGCATGCTTGCCATAAAGTGGCGCATGGCCCCCACAAAGTTATCCGGATTCCCCCACAGGTCTGTACGTCTCTCGTCACTGTGTTTCTCCATCCCGGTCAGGAACCAGGTCAGCGGTTCCATGAACGCGTCGTAATTCATGACACTGTCCCACTCATCTCCCTGGAGCCACTCGATCGGATCCCCATAATGCTCTGCCAGTATGAGCGCTTCCGGATTCGCCTTTTTCACCTCAGAACGGAAACGTTTCCAGAACATGTGGTTATACTCGTTGCTGCATCCCAGATCCGCTGCCACGTCAAGTCTCCATCCATCCACATTATACGGCGGAGAAACCCATTTCTTTCCTATGTCCATTATATATTGCTCAAGTTCCGGTGAATCTTCATATGAAAGTTTGGGGAGTGTGTCATGTCCCCACCATCCGTCATAGCTGCCATTGTAGGGCCACGCCGCATCCCGGTTGTCATAAAAATGGAAAAAATCTCTGTACGGACTGTCCGCGCTCACATAAGCGCCCTTCGGATACTCCGGCTGCTGCTCATAGATCCGTTCTCTGTCCATCCATTTATTAAAGGAACCGCAGTGATTGAACACTCCGTCCAGGATCACCCTCATCCCCCTCTTGTGCATCTCTTCCACAAGACGGGCGAACAGCTCATTGCTCGCCTCAAGATTGCGGATATCCCCTGTACGCTTCTGATACTTTGTGGCGCGGATATTGTCCTGAGCCCCCGGCGGGAGCACCTCTCCGCCATCCGCGGCGATCTTTCCGTAATGCGGGTCAATATAGTCATAATCCTGGATGTCATATTTATGGTTAGATGGAGATACAAACAGCGGGTTAAAATAGATCACCTCGATCCCCAGATCCTGAAGGTAATCCAGCTTATCCATAACCCCCTGGAGGTCGCCGCCATAGAAATTGTGGATATCCCGGGCTGCGGGCGTCTGGTTCCAGTCCCTGATCTTTGTGCTCGGCTCTCCGATATAAATATACTCACGGTCCTCCACATCATTGGTGGGATCCCCATTGCAGAAACGGTCCACGAAAATCTGATACATGACCGCCCCTTTCGCCCACTCCGGCGTGGAAAAACCGGGCACGATCGTAAAGGCGTAGTAATCTTCCCTGTGGTCCGATACGCCGTATCGGTTGAAATACCAGATCTGCTCGCCTTTCTTGATCTCAAAAGAATAGCGGAAAGGCTCTGCCCCGAGCTGCCATTCAATCTCATAAAAATCAAACTCATCTCCGGAACATACCTTCCACATCGCGTGGCTGTGCTCTTCGGTGAGAAGGTTCACTTCCTCCACATCATTATGTGCTGTCCGGAACCGCAGGAATACCTTTTCATTTACCGCCGGTTCAGCGGGACTGACATAATCCTGCGTGCCGTCACAGAACAGCGCATCTCTGTTCATAATTTAAGCCTCCTTAGTCTCGCTGTCCTCATCAAATAATGCCTCAAACTCGCTTCTCGTGATCTTTTCCTTCTCCAACAGAAGCTTTGCGCACTTATCCAGGACGTCATGATGCTCCTGGATGATCCTGCGAGCCTTTGCGTAACACTCATCGATGATCCGCTTTACTTCTTCATCGATCGTTCCGGCAACCTTTTCACCATATCCTCTTGATGTGTGCCCGAAATCTCTTCCGATGAATACTTCATCGCTGTCATTATCATAATTGATCAGGCCTAACCGTTCGGACATACCGAACTTGGTGATCATTGATTTCGCGATCGCTGTTGCCTGCTTGATATCCTGGGATGCCCCTGTGGTGATATCGTCGAAGACCTCCTCTTCCGCCACGCGGCCGCCCAGGGCAACCGTGATCTCCTGGAGCATATGCCCCTTTGTGTTAAACATATCATCCTTCTCCGGGAGCGGCATGGTATAACCGCCCGCCCCGCCTGTCGGGATGATGGATACGCTGTAGACCGGCCCTACATCCGGCAGAGTGTGGAAGAGGATCGCATGGCCGGCCTCATGATAGGCTGTGATCCGGCGCTCTTTCTCAGAAACGATCCGGCTCTTCTTCTCCGGTCCGATCCCTACCTTTACAAATGCGTGGCGGATATCCTGCTGCTGGATAAACACTCTGTTATCCTTCGCGGCCAGTATCGCCGCCTCATTTAACAGGTTCTCCAGATCCGCGCCGGTAAAGCCTGCCGTCGTCTGCGCGATCTGGCGCAGGTCCACGTCATCGCCCAGCGGCTTATTCTTTGCGTGCACTCTCAGGATCTCTTCCCTGCCGCCCACATCCGGGCGGCCTACGATCACATTGCGGTCAAACCGTCCCGGACGGAGGATCGCCGGATCGAGGATGTCCTTCCGGTTTGTCGCCGCCATCACGATGATCCCTTCATTCACTCCAAAACCATCCATCTCCACAAGGAGCTGGTTCAGCGTCTGCTCACGCTCGTCATGGCCGCCGCCAAGCCCGCTGCCGCGCCGTCTTGCCACTGCATCGATCTCATCGATGAACACGATGCACGGAGCGTTCTTCTTCGCATCCTGGAACAGGTCGCGCACACGGGACGCGCCCACACCCACAAACATCTCTACGAAATCCGATCCCGAGATGCTGAAAAACGGGACGCCCGCTTCCCCTGCCACTGCCTTCGCAAGCAGGGTCTTTCCCGTCCCCGGAGGTCCTTCCAGAAGGACTCCCTTTGGTATCCTTGCCCCAAGCTGTACATATTTCCTGGGAGCTTTCAGGAAATCCACGATCTCCTCCAGCTCTTCCTTTTCTTCTTTCAGCCCTGCCACATCCGCAAATGTGACCTTGATCTCATCCTGTCCGGTCATCCTGGCGCGGCTCTTCCCGAAATTCATTGCCTTTGCATTCGCCCCGCCGTTCTGCCGGTTCATCAGATAAAAAATGAGGAACACACCCGCAAGAGTGACCAGCAGGGGGAGAAGCACTGTTGTCAGCATGGATTGTTCAGGTATGGCAGACATGCTGTACTCCACCTGATTCTCATCGAGGAGTTCTTTTACCTCCTCCACATCCGAGACATTCACTGTTCTCGCGCCATCCCCGCCCTTCAGCATGAAGGACACCGTACCCGTGGGCACGGCGCTGTTAAG
Source organism: Candidatus Mediterraneibacter tabaqchaliae (assembly GCA_019120595.1). Classification (GTDB taxonomy): domain Bacteria; phylum Bacillota; class Clostridia; order Lachnospirales; family Lachnospiraceae; genus Mediterraneibacter; species Mediterraneibacter tabaqchaliae. Next base: position 11,427 of record DWUV01000124.1, read on the forward strand.
GTCAATATATACATCGGTCACATTGCCTTCCCGGACCTGGGAGACAAAATCCGTATATCCCATCTCCTGGCGGTGCATCTGCATCCTTCCCGCCATCCAGAGAGCAGCCACTACGATCACGACAAACATCAGGACCGTAGATATATTAATGCTCCTGTATTTTCTGTTATTATCCAAAACTGATACTCCTTCCTATTCCAGACCTTCCACCACTCCGATGTAAGGAAGGTTTCTATATTTCTGGGCATAATCAAGCCCGTATCCCACGACAAATTCATCCGGGATCTCAAAACCGCAGTAATCCACCTTCACATCCTTTACCCTGCGCTCCGGTTTATCCAGGAGCGTGCACAGGCGCATGCTGGCCGGATTCCGCTTTTTCAGCACATCCATCAGATAATACAGCGTATTGCCTGAATCAATGATATCTTCTACGATCAGCACTTCCTTATTTTCAATGGATTCATCCAGATCCTTCGCGATGCGCACGACCCCGCTGGAGGCAGTCCCGTCCCCGTAGCTCCCCACGCACATAAAATCCATGGACACCGGCACTGTGATCCTCTTTGCAAGCTCACACATAAAGAATACTCCGCCCTTCAGCACACAGATAAGGTGTACCTGCTTTCCTGCATAATCCCTGCTGATCTGCTCTCCCAGTTCCCTGATCCTCTCATCAACCTTCTCCTCCGGGACTAAAACCCTGATCGTCTCTGCCATTTTCTGTTTCCTCCGTTATCTTTATCTCAAGAATCTTTTCTGTCCTGCTGCTGACCTGGTATGCCCGGCTCATCCTTCGCCCGGGGATCCACACGATATGGTCCCCGTCTGCGATGAGCAGCATACGGTCTCTTTCTTCCCGCGGGATCTTTTCATTCACAAAAAAAGCCTTCAGCTTCTGGCGGCCCCCGCTCTCATTGATCACAAGGTAATCGCCGCCTTGCCTCGTCCTCGCAGAAAGACTGCATTTTATTATATCATAATCAAACCATTTCGTGTAACTTTTTTGCGGGATCTCTTCTGCCGCTGAGGGATCCGCGCCTTCCACAAACCGGCACTCAATCCGCTGTCCGGTCTCCGGGATCAGTGTCTCCCCCGGCACTTTCAGACGGACGGCAAATTCTTTCCCGCTCTCTGCCCGCTTCGCGATCCGCACCCCGGCATACATACGCTCTGCCTGCACGTCTCCCGGGAGATCTATTTTCCTGCCCGCCTGTTTCCCAAAAAGCTCTGCCACTCCGGTTACATGTACAGATCCGATATCTTTCTCGTGCCCTCTGACACGGGCGAGGCATCTTCTTAAGAGCTGGGTCTGCACAGCGGGCATCTCCTGCCCGAACCGCTCCTTATCGATCACCAGCTCCTCCGCCTTTCCCGGGAACGCCGCAGCTGTCACGCATTTCTCCCATGCAAGATCCACGCCCCGCTCCAGATAATCCCAGATTTCCTGGGCCTGCCGCGACAGCTCATCCAGATGCGCCGCAGCCCCTCTGTTCACCTGCTCCTCCAGCACGGGCAGGACATTGTGCCGGATCCGGTTTCTTGTATAATCATCTCCGCTGTTCGTCGCATCCTCGCGCCAGGCGATCCCTCTCTCTTTCAGGTACTCCCGCGTCTGCTCTCCCGTAAGCGCAAGCAGCGGCCGGATCCACCTCCCGGCTGCGGGACGGATGCCGCCGAGCCCTTTCAGCCCGGTCCCCCGCGCCATGTTGAGCAGGACAGTCTCCGCATTGTCGTCCCTGTGGTGGGCGGTAGCGATCTTTGTCCCTCCATCCTCGCGGCACATCGCCAGGAAAGCCTCCCTGCGCACCATCCTTCCCGCCTCCTCAGGAGATTGTTTCCGTTTCGCGGCGATTAATTCCACATTTTCATGAAAAAATCGGCACGGCACCTCCAGCTCCCGGCACAGTCTCCGGACGTACTCCTCGTCCTCGTCCGCCTCAGCGCCCCGCAGGCCGTGGTTCACATGGCAGGTCTTTACCCGAAACCCCAGAGTTTCCCGCAGTGCGCAGAGCACAAAAAGCAGGCATACCGAGTCCGCTCCGCCCGATACACCTGCGATCACCACGTCACCCTTCCCGATCATGCCGTGTTTTCTGATAAACTTTTCCACTTCTCTCTCTTTATTTTCCATCATATGTAAACTATAACGAATTCATTCCCAAAAGTAAAGGGGCTCAGGCTTCCCAGATGCCCACTGCGAGCACTGTCATATCATCCTCAGGCTCTTTCCCCGTCCACGCAAGCACCTGCTCCAGTATATGGTGCGCCATCTCCCTCGGATTGGAGATCGCGCTGCCCTGTATGATCGTCTCCAGCAGGATATCCTGTTCCCCTACCGGCAGCGCGTCCAGCACTCCGTCCGTTACCATGATCACGAAATCTCCGTCCTCCAGCTTCCGCTTTACAGAATCGATCTCTATCCGGTTCATCACCCCGATGGGCAGGCTGGTGGAACTTAAATGTTCCACACTGTCCTTTTTCTTTATGAACGTGGAGGAAGCCCCTGCCTTTATGATCTCACATTCCCCGGTATACAGGTCGAACACCGTCATATCCACTGTCGAATAATGGATCTCCTCCCTCCCGATGACCAGGGTCGTATTGACCATCTGGATCGCTGTCTTTTCCGGGAAGCCTGCTGCCAGCAGCTCTTCCAGCAGTTCTATGACCAGCGTGCTCTCCCGGCATGCGTCTTCCCCTGACCCCATCCCGTCCGAGAGGACTGCCCCGCGCCTTCCGCCGGACATATCCATCATGGAAAAGTTATCCCCCGAAATATCTGCGCAGCCCTTCCCGATACGGGCAGTTCCCTGCAGAGTGAAATACGCCGGTCCCTCTCTGCATACAACGGTCATATATCTTGTCCCAAGCATCTGCGCGCTGTCCCCGGACAGGATCAATCTCCGTCCCGCCGCGTCGGATACAGTGCGCGCGATCTCTTTCAGTGGGATCTTTTCTTTTTTCATGCTCCGCGCTGTCACATGGATCTCGTATCTACCGTCCCCATTCATGAAAAAATGCGTATAAAGCACACGGACATCCTTTTTCTTCAGCGCTGCGGCTATCTTTCTTTCCAGCCGCTCGTCCGTGAAAATGCTGTCCTCCAGTTCTTTTGCCGTGCGCTGCATCATATCGGCAAAAGTATCAAGCTGGATCGCGCAGCTCTCACGGCTTCTGGCCATCCGGTTCACCCAGATGATATTCTGCCGCGCTCCGTGAAATCCCTCCAGCGTCTCCCGCAGGAACCTCGGCGCCATGATGCATCTCTGCATGAGTTTGCGCTTTGTCTCCGTATTCAGTTCATTTCCGTACTTGTCCACCGCAGAAAGCACGTCGTATCCCATCTGATAGGTATGTACAAAATTCTCCCCCCAGCACCAGCTGCATTTTTCACATTTTGCGCATACCCGCTCCCTCACCCGCTGAAAGATCGCTTCTATCTCTTCCGCCGAAAATGCCTGCCGCTTTTCCTCAAGCCCCGTGAACGTGCGGGAGAGCTGCCGCAGCGAATGCGCAAATTTCTCGATCTGCTCTACATACGGGCTGCCATGCAGCGCCTGTCCACCATCCATACTGTCAACTCCCTTTCTTCCATGTCCCCTGTACAGAAACAGGAACCTTCTTTTCAGTGAAAAATAAAGACTCCGGGAAATCCTTCCCGAAGTCTTCATTCGTAATCTCTTTCTCTATTGACCGTCATCTCCCGGACTGCCTACTGCGCCGGCTTGAAGAGGATCTCATTGGGATCCACCAGATCCAGCTTCTCTTCAGCAGTATCCTTGATGTAATCGTCTGTCTTAACGTATTCCTCAAATTCTTCTACTTCTTCCGCGCGCTTCTCTTCTTCCCGGATCTGTTCCGCAAGTTCCTCTTCCTGCGCTTTGTACCGGGCATTTTTTGCATTCAGCTTTATGGAACTGACTGCGAGAACGCCTGACATTACCACCAGGACCATACAGATAAGGAGCACGCTCCTCTTATGCTGCCTCAGCCTGGGATTTTTCCTTTCCGCCCTTTGTTTTCCAGCTCCGCGCTGTCTTTTCTTATTCATTCATACTCACCCTGCTTATCAATCTGTAATTTGTACTCCCCACTGTCAAAAACTATTTTATATGCTTTTTTCTCATTTTTCAAGGCTTTTATTTTTCGTTTTCGGCTTCCTTCTGCCCGCGCAGGCAGAGGAGATCTTCCTGCACGCTTTCCTTCCAAGACGTTCCAGCATGTACCCTGCCCCGGACCCGGCTGCCAGTCCCAGCAGGAAAAACCACCTGACGCTCCCGTATGTAGTCTCATACATTTTACTGAAGATATAAGCGCTGGAAGCGATCCAAAAAAGCAGGTCCTCAGCCCCGATAACGCTCAGGCTGTGTGGGATCAGCTTTCTGAGGCAGGAGAGGATCCCGTAGGCAAATACCGCCGTCATGCCCGACAGGCCTGCATAGAGGAAAACACCCGCTTCCGTCCCGATGCCGAGTATCATATCCGCCCGCCTATTTGAACAGCTTGGACAGGAAGCCTTCCGCAGTCTTTCCCACAGGCTGCGATATCTCAGAGTAGGCGATGCTGTCAATGCTGCCCGAAAGGTCCACTTCGCCTTTTTCCACACTCAGCCTGTTGACATGCAGATCCGTGCCCTTGACCATCAGCATGCCCTGCTCTGTCTCCAGCAGGATCTCATTCAGATCAAACGAAAGGACGTCCAGCACCCCTGTAACTGCAGCCGTCTTTCTGTTGTTGACCACCAGTTTATGTGTTTTCGCGATACGCTGTTCTTCCATCCGCACTCCCTCCCACTCTGCTTTTAAATATATGAGAGGCAGCCTTTATTTATTCCTAAAGATATCTGAACAGTTCTTTTGCCTGCTCCTTTTTCGTTGTCTCCTGTATGTCCAGCACTTCTACCTTTACGCTCTTCGTGCCGAAACCGATCTCGATCACATCCCCCGGCTTTACCTGCACCGATGCCTTTGCCGGCCTGTCATTGACCATGACCCGCCCTGCATCGCAGGCTTCATTTGCAACGGTCCGCCTCTTGATCAGGCGGGATACTTTTAAAAATTTATCCAGGCGCATATGCTCTCCTCCTTTTTTTCATTCTCAGCGTACAAAAAGCACCTGCGATGCCCGATGAGCATCGCAAGTGCCTGTCCGTTCCTTTATCTTAAGTGCAAGACAAGATTAGTTGATCGCATCCTTTAATGCTTTTCCTGCTTTGAATTTCGGCGCCTTGCATGCATCGATCTTCATAGTCTGTCCTGTCTGCGGGTTTCTTCCTTCTCTTGCTGCTCTCTTGCTTACCTCGAATGTACCGAAGCCTACGAGCTGAACTTTATCGTCATTTTTGAGCTGCTCTGTAACAACATCGATAAAAGCCTTTAACGCTTTTTCAGAATCTTTCTTAGAAATTTCCGCTCTTTCTGCGATCGCTGCGATAAGTTCTGTTTTGTTCATAGGTAAATCCTCCTCTTTATTGTACCTGCATACAATTTTATACTGATTTTTCAAAGGGGAATATGCCCAGTCGTCCGCATGTTTCCGCCTTTATGTACTGTTATAACGGTTTCATAGGGCTTTGTCAAGATTTTTCGGCGTTTTGGCGAAAAAGCAGGTACAACAGCCGCAGCCTGCGCAGCCGGAATGTTTTTCAGGCAGCGCAGGCTGAACAGCAAGGTAAGATTATTATTCCATTACAGGCTTCAGCGCTTCCGCAAGCTTGTCTTTCTCCGCCTGTGCCTCATCAAGGTCTTTTCCGAGTGTTGTATAGTAGATCTTGATCTTCGGCTCTGTCCCTGACGGACGGACGATCACAGTCTCATTGTTCTCCAGCTTATAGATCAGCACGTTAGCCGACGGAAGCCCGGTCTCTTCCGGTTTCTCATAATCCGTCACTGACGTCACCTTGTACCCGGCGATCTCTTTGAGCGGCTCTTCACGGAGTTTCTCCATGATGCCCGCCATCTTGTCCATTCCGCTTAATCCCGGGAATTCAAAGCTGTCCACTTTATTGAGATAGCGTCCGTACTGCGCGTAGATCTCTTCCATCCTCTGTTTCAGGGAACTTCCGATGCTCCTGTAATACGCAGCCATCTCACAGATCAGCATGGAACCGATGACCGCGTCCTTGTCCCGCACATACGGTCCGGCGAGGTATCCGTAGCTCTCCTCGAATCCGAAGATAAAGCGGTCCACTTCACCTGCCTGCTCCAGCCGGGCGATCTGGTCGCCGATCCACTTGAATCCGGTCAGCACGCTCCTGAGCTCTACGCCATAGTGCTCTGCCACCGCGTCAGCCAGAGGTGTGGAAACGATGGATTTCACTGCCACCGGATTTTCCGGCATCGTCCCCTTCTCAATGCGCCCTGCGCAGATATAGTCGAGGAGCAGGACTCCCACTTCATTTCCGCTGACCAGCTCATAGGATCCGTCCGGACACTTCATGGCAATGCCGACACGGTCCGCATCCGGGTCTGTCGCCAGCATCAGGTCCGCCCCTGTCTCTTTCGCCAGGTTCAGTCCCTGCTCAAGCGCTTCAAAGATCTCCGGGTTCGGATAGCTGCAGGTCGTAAAATAGCCGTTCGGATACTCCTGGTCCGGAACGATGGTGATGTCTGTCACCCCGATATCCTTCAATATCTGTGTGACCGGCACAAGCCCTGATCCGTTCAGCGGGCTGTACACCAGTTTCAGCCCTGCGGTCCTGCACAGTCCCGGGCGTACCTGGCGTGACTCGATCGCGTCATAGAGAGCCCGCTTGCAGTCATCGCCCACAAAGCGGATGAGCCCTTCTTCAACTCCCTGCGCAAAGGACATATATTTCGCCCCTGTCAGGACGTCTGTCTTCTGGATCTCCTCATACACGATCGCCGCCGCGTCGTCCGTCATCTGGCACCCGTCCGGGCCGTATGCCTTGTATCCGTTGTATTTTGCAGGATTGTGGGAAGCCGTCACCATAACTCCCGCATTGCAGTTATAATAGCGGGTAGCAAAAGAGAGCGCAGGTACAGGCATCAACGCGTCATAGATCCTTACCTTGATCCCGTTTGCAGCCAGCACCCCTGCCGCTGTCTTCGCAAACACATCACTCTTCAGACGGCTGTCGTAGCTGATCGCCACAGTCTGAGTGCCGCCCTGGGTTTTTACCCAGTTCGCCAGTCCCTGCGTAGCCTGGCGCACTACGTAGATATTCATGCGGTTCGTTCCCGCGCCGAGCACGCCGCGCAGTCCCGCTGTCCCGAATTTCAGCGCAACCGCAAAACGTTCTTTGATCTCATTGTCTTTTCCTTCGATCTTTGCCAGCTCTGGCTTCAGGTCTGCGTCCTCCAGATCCGCTGCCATCCAGCGCTTATACTCTTCCTGATACATTTTTACCACTCCTACTGTCTTTTTATTGATTTTTTTGTACAAAATCACAAATAAATCCAGTTCTAATATACCATGTTTGAGCCCGGACAGCAACAAAACTCTGCTATATATTTAAAGAAAATACTTCCTCCAGAAAATGCTGCTTTTCTTCCGCCTGGCGCACCGAAAGTTTCAGCTTTTCCACACATTTCGCAGGCAGCAATACCTTGTTCGAACGGTAATAGCTCCCGGCTGTCTTCCAGAATTTCTCCGGATACGCGAGAGAAAGCCCCAGATATTCTCTCTCACGGGGCAGGACCGGACGCTCCTGTTCATATGAGTCCAGAATTTTTCGTCCTGTTTTTTGTTTCCAATGATGCTTTTCCATTGCCTTTCTCATAAAGTAATACAGATCATGCACTTGTATATCCACACGCATATGATCAAATCCCGTGACTGCCATATCATCTTTTAATACTACGATGTTATGGTAATTGTAATCTCCGTGCGCCAGGCTCCCTGTCCGCACACTTTCCTCATAAAGCTCCCCGCACCCTGAGCCTTCCATCTTCTTCAGCACCTTTTCCGCCATACCGTACATTTTTTCAAAGCTTTCAAGATAAAGAGATTCAAACTCATTTTTTACCGCCCGCCCCCGGATAAAAGAGCGTACCTTTTTCAGCTCCCGGTTATGCCTCGCGATCTCATCCAGCGGGCTCCTCGCGCAGCAAAACCACTCTGTCTGCCGGACAGGCGTCCACTCTACCGATACAGCGTCCAGCTCCCTGTGCAGCCGGCCAAGCTGTCCCGCCGCGCGCAGAAGCTCTCCTTCCTGGCGGATATCGCATTCCCGCCCCTGATACCACCGTTTCAGCATATATACAGTCCCTTCTCTCGAAGTGACAAGCAGATCCCCGTCTTTTGCAAATACAGGAACGTCAACTTTTACGTTTCCTCGCTTTTCGATCCTGCTGAGCGCCTCATATAATAAGGGGGCACGCTGCGCTGATATCTTCGTCTCCTTCAGCAGCATCGTCCCCTCATTTGTATCGCAAAAAAACGCACCCCTTATCCTTCGGGTGCCTTTTACTTCTATATTATACTGTTCCAATACTTCCAGCTCATATTCCTCTCTCATAGCCGCCCCCTGTCAGACACTCTTTGATCATAACGTCCGGCGCGCCCTGCCATCCCGCCTTGCCGGACAGGGCACGCCTGAACTGTTATTCTAATCTATGAGAGAGTCAGCCTGAGTATGATTACTGACCCAGTTTTTCTTTTACATAAGCACAGAGTATTTCTCTTTTGTTTCTCTCCGGATCATCGATCACGTATTCCAGCAGTTCACTCAGCATACTGCCCAGTTCTCTCCCGGGCTTCATGCCCAGGTCCATGAGCTCTCTCCCTCCGACCGCCAGCTGTCTCAGAGTGACGCAGTCCCCGTTCAGCAGCGCCTGCTGGTAGAGCTGTCTCATGGCTATGATATTCTCAATCTTCTCTCTTCGTCTGTATGCGCTCTGCGCCTTGGCGTCCGCCATGCGCACCGCGAGATAATAGGGAAACAGCTCTACGCCGATCCGGTTCATCGCGCGCCGCACATTCTTCGGCGTCGCCTCCACGCGGTAATCGTGATAGCACACGAGCCTGGACACTTTTTTCACAGTGTCATTGTCGAACTTCAGCCGCCGCATGACCTTGCGGGCGATCTCTTCACTGACCAGGGCATGGCCCTTAAAGTGGTCCCGCCCATTCTCATCCGTGGTGCGCATCGCCGGTTTCCCCATGTCGTGGAACAGCATGGTAAGCCGGAGGATCTTATCTCTCTTTACATTCTTCATGGCATGCAGTGTATGCTGCGCCACATCGTACTTGTGGTGGGGCGTATTCTGCTCCACACCGGTCATGGCGTCCCACTCCGGAAGGATCACCTTTGTGATCCCCAGCTCACAGGCGTCCTGGATCCGCTCCGGATGCGGAGAAACGAGGAGCTTGACGAGCTCTGCCTGTATCCTCTCCGCGCTGATCTTTTCCAGCGTGGGGGCAAGCTCCCTCACCGCCCGGGCGGTCTCTTTCTCGATCGGGAAATTGAGCTGCGCGGAAAAGCGCACCGCGCGCAGGATCCTCAGCGCATCCTCCGAGAACCGTTCCCGCGGATCGCCCACGCACCGGATCAGATGGTGGTTCAGGTCCTTCATCCCCCCGAATACATCGACCAGCCGCACTTCATCATTATAAGCCATGGCATTGATCGTAAAATCCCTGCGCTGCAGATCCTCTTCCAGCCGGCTTGTAAAATGTACCTCCTTAGGATGCCTTCCGTCCTCGTACGCTCCGTCCACACGGTAAGTCGTCACTTCAAAGGAATCCTTTCCGATGAGGACTGTGACCGTCCCGTGCTCGATCCCTGTATCCACAGTCCTGCGGAAAAGCTTCTTGATCTCTTCCGGCCGGGCGGACGTGGTGATGTCCCAGTCTTCCGGCCGTCTCGCCAGGATGGAATCCCGCACGCACCCGCCCACGGCGAATGCCTCATACCCGTGGAGCTGCAGATTATTAATGATCATCGTCACTTTTCTTGGCAATGCTATCTTCATGAGTAAACTACCCTCTTTGCTATCTCTTCTTCTCTCTTATGACAGGTAAATATTATAACCTGTTTTCCCTGGCAGCTCAACCATTTTAATGCAGACTCCAGCCTTTTGTCATCATAAAAAGCGAACACATCATCAAGGATCACCGGCACAGGCTCCTCCAGCAGGATATCCGCCGCCGCCAGGCGCACCGCAAGATAGATCTGCTCGACCGTCCCTCGGCTCAGGCGTTCTGCCGGGATATTCCTGACGCCGTCCCACACAGACAGGTGCCTCTCCCCGTCCATCCGGAGAGACCGGTATGCCCCATCTGTAAAAGCGGCGAATATCTCCGACGCCCTCCTGTTGAGGATCCCCGCTGTCTGATCCCCTATCTCTGCCGCCGTCTTTTCCAGCGTCTCTTCTGCCAGGGCGAGCGCCTGCTGCCGTCTGCGCAGCATCCTCAGCGCATCGCTGTCCCCGCACTCCTCACACTGTTCCCGCAGGTTCGCGCAGCGGATCTCCTTTTCCTTCCAGGCGGACCGGATATGATCCATCTCTCCCTGAAGCCTTCTTGCCTCCGCCTGATTTTTATCGTTTCCTTCTGCCCGGCTTTTCCCGTTTCCTCCTGTCTTCCTCTGCTCTGCTTTCTCCCCGGGACGCACATCCTCTGCCCCCGCGCCGCGCCGCCTCGCTTTCACAGCCGCAGCGGTACCGGCAGCCAGGAGAAGGATACCGACAGCCGCAACCGCAGCGGATACCCCTGCGAAGGGCGCTGACGGAAGAGTGTGCACGGCATTTTCCAGGAACAGGCTCCACAGGAAGCCCGCTGCACCGGCCAGCACTCCCACTGCTCCCATGCGGATCAGATTCCCCGGTCCTGACACACTTTCCTTGCGCCCCGCAGCCCCGGCCTGCGGCCCTTTATCCTGCGCCGCCCCGGTTTCCTCAGGATCTCCCAGCAGTTCCAGCCGCCCTCTCTTTTCCTCATATTCATCCTGGAGCGCCCGCATATCCCGCTCCAGGTACCGGCATTCCTGGCGGACTCTCTCCTGTTCTTTCTCCCGGGCGGCTTCCTGCTCCTTCACTTCCCGCTCTACGCTGCGCTGCTTTTCCTTCAGCCTGCGGAATGCCGCCGCGAGATCGATCTCGCCGCACCCCGTCTCAAAGTAGTTGGCGGCGCGGTTCTCCAAGGCCTCATAAAGCTCCTGTCCCGGCCTGGCCTGGAGCTGTCCCACGGACACTGTAGTGTCAAAAAGCGCCGCGGACATTCCCCCCAGCAGCATATCCAGATCACCGTGCTCCAGAGATAATTCCTCCCCGTCATCCTCACAGACGAGCGACGCCCGCTGCGCCGCCCTGGCAAAGCTGCGCTCCAGCCTGAAATTACGCCCTCCGCATGTAAAACGCATGACCCCGGCATAGGATCCCGGATCATCCCACGGCTCATAGCGGGTAAACGCATCCCTTGCCGCAGCGCGCCCCCTCCCCCGTTCCAGCCCGAAAAGCATGGCGCGGATAAATGCATGGAGGGTCGATTTCCCGAATTCATTTTCCCCGGATATGACCTGCACGCCATCCTTCAGATAAAAATGGCGCTCTCTAAATTTCCCGAAATTTTTAATATATAACTCTCTGATGACCATGCCTGTTCCCTCTCCCCCGTCTCAATCCCGTCCTGCCAGGAGCACATCGATCCCCTCGCAGAGCGCCTCATATTCAAGGCTTCCTTCCCTGCAGCCTGCGAAGCGGGAAATATACTGCCCCAGGAGATTCTCTCTGTTTTCTTCCAAAAGCCGCATGATATCATATGCCGGGCAAGTCTCATCCACCGTCTCCAGTATATTTCCCAGCCCGGCGATCCGGTTTGCATCAAATTTGACATCCGAATTTCTTTTTCCGATCAGAGTTATTTTGTAAATATTTTCATTTCCTTGTTCATCTATACATTTCCTTATTCTTTCTCTGACGCTTCCCTCTGTATCGGATCCGTCCACATGGATTTCCAGGTGTATGTATTCTCTTCCCGCACATGGGATCCACTGCGTCCTTACTCCCGCCTCCGAGACCTCTCCTCTGATGTACCCGTGCGGCCCGGTATCATTCCGGTCCACCGGCTCCAGCGCCCCGGCATAAATGATCCGGTCTTTTTCCAGCGCCTGAGGCTTATGGATATGCCCCAGAGCGATATAGCAGAATCCCGATGACGATAAAGCCTTCCTGTCGATCGGGATATGCTTCTGGTCACCCCCATGGGCGAGGAGTATCTCTATGGGCTCTGCCCCGGCCGGCGCTGCCCTGTCATACAGCGGCTCACTGATCTCCCTGCTGTGATAGCTGAGCCCATACACAGCAGTGCCCAGTTCAGGGAAATCAACATATTCCAGAGTTCTCCCAAAAAGCGGATACACATTCTCACTCCATCGGAATGTCCTGTAATAGGAATCCCGCCGGATATAGTCATGGTTCCCCGCTATGAGCACTACCTTTGTGTGAGTCAGCCGCGAAAACAGATAATCAACTTCCCTCAGCTCCCTGAGCAGGGGCTGGCGGTGGAACAGGTCCCCCGCTATGAGCAGCAGGTCCGTCCGTTCTTCCTCGCATACACGGATCACATGTTCAAAAGTATCCCAGAGCTCCTGCGGCCTGTTCTCACTGTAAATCGGGCCTGCATCCGGCTGCGCGCCCAGATGCACGTCCGCGATATGGATAAATCTCATTCAGCACCTCCCGTCCGCCGGAAAAGGGACAGGGCGCCACATCAGAAATGTCACGCCCTGCCCTCTGCCTTTGTCCGCCTGTTTCCCGGACTATGCACATCATTCTTACAGATTATAATTCACAGTTATTTACTGTCCTCGGGAACGGGATCACGTCACGGATGTTTGACATTCCTGTCAGATACATCACGCACCGCTCAAAGCCGAGCCCGAATCCCGCATGTCTCGTGGAGCCGTACTTTCTCAGGTCAAGATAGAAATCATAATCCTCTTCCTTTAATCCCAGCTCATTCATACGGTTCAGGAGTTTGTCGTAGTCGTCCTCCCTCTGGCTTCCTCCGATGATCTCACCGATCCCCGGTACAAGGCAGTCCACTGCCGCGACTGTCTTGCCGTCATCATTCTGCTTCATATAGAAGGCCTTGATCTCCTTCGGGTAATCCGTGACAAATACCGGGCGCTTGTAAATCTGCTCTGTCAGATAGCGCTCATGCTCTGTCTGGAGGTCGCATCCCCAGGATACTTTATATTCGAATTTGTCATTGTTCTTCTCAAGGATCTCAATGGCTTCCGTATAGGTCACCCTCGCGAAATCAGATCCCGCCACATTGTTCAGCCTGTCCAGGAGCCCCTTGTCCACAAAGGAATTAAAGAAATTCATCTCCTCCGGCGCGTTCTCAAGCACATAGCGGATCACATATTTGAGCATTGCCTCCGCCAGATCCATATCATCCTCCAGATCCGCGAACGCGATCTCCGGCTCAATCATCCAGAATTCCGCGGCATGCCTCGTTGTGTTCGAATTCTCCGCACGGAATGTAGGGCCGAATGTGTAGATGCTGCGGAATGCCTGGGCATATGTCTCGCCGTTCAGTTGCCCGCTCACGGTCAGGCTGGTCTCTTTCCCGAAGAAGTCCTTTGTATAGTCCACGGACCCGTCTTCATTTTTCGGGACATTTTCCATATCAAGAGTAGTCACGCGGAACATCTCTCCCGCTCCCTCGCAGTCGCTCCCCGTGATCAGCGGCGTATGCACATACACAAATCCTCTCTCCTGGAAAAACTTATGGATCGCATAAGCCGCCAGTGAACGCACGCGGAATACTGCCTGGAACGTATTCGTCCTGGGGCGGAGATGGGAAATTGTCCTGAGATATTCGAAACTATGCCGTTTCTTCTGCAATGGATAATCCGGAGCTGAAGCACCCTCAACCTGTACTTCATCCGCCTGGATCTCAAACGGCTGCTTTGCCTGAGGCGTCGCTACCAGAGTCCCGGTCACGATGACCGCTGCCCCGACATTCAATTTGGAAACCTCAGCGAAATTCTCCATCTTGTCGTGATATACCACCTGCAGCGTCTCAAAGAAAGAGCCGTCATTTAACACTATAAAACCAAAAGTCTTTGAATCGCGGATGCTGCGCACCCAGCCGCCGACCGTCACCTTCTGGTCCAGATACTGTTCTCTGTTCTTAAATAATTCCCGAATCGTCGTTAATTCCATATCTAAATAACTCCTCCGTTGTTGATTGTCAGTATTGACATTATAACACTGTCCGTCAAGACCGTAAACAAAAATATCCTGTGCACACGTGGGAATCTCCCCTCAAGGGCAGGCAAAAAGAATACCGCAGGATCATCTCTTTCAGATGATCCTGCGGTATTCTCTTTCAAGAGGCGCAGATCGGATTTGAACCGGTGATCAGGGAGTTGCAGTCCCACGCCTTACCACTTGGCTACTGCGCCTTGAGTATGAGCACTTAGCGACCGTCTTTTGGTCGCTTACGTGCGATCCATATCGCCGCCGTTAGCGAGGTCCTCTCGAGCTTACAAGGCGATCGAGTATGAGCACTTAGCGGCTGTCCTTTAGCCGCTTACGTGCGAATGACCCCGACGGGAATCGAACCCGTGTTACCGCCGTGAAAGGGCGATGTCTTAACCGCTTGACCACGGGGCCATACACAGTCACTGCCTAACAGTGACCGCTGATTATATTACCATACGCGAAATATAATTGCAAGCACTTTTTTAATTTCTCTTCCCGCTCCGGGCCATCATCCTGCAGAATACCACCGCCGCCCCCGTGCTCACCATCGTCGCCAGGATCCCCGCACCGATGATCGCAGCCGGGTCAGGGCTCCCATACTGGCTTCGGTAAGCGATCACGTTCATGGGAATAAGCTGGAGCGAGGAGATATTGATGATAAGGAAGGTGCACATCTCATTGCCCGCCACTCCCTTTTTCCGCGCCGGGCCCGGCGCCCTGCCTGCCCTTCTGTCATCCTCCAGCCCGCCCAGCTCCTCCATCGCCCTGAGCCCTGCCGGAGTCGCCGCCCACCCGAGCCCGAGAAAATTGGCGATGAAATTAGTCGTAATATGCTCTTCTGCCTTATGCCCTTCCGGCATACCAGGGAAAAGGAACCGGACGAGCGGTCTCATCTTCCGCGACGCCATCCGTATGATCCCCGCTTTTGAAGCGATTTCCATGATCCCGGTCCAGAATGCCATCACCCCGATCATGGTAATGCACAGTGTCACTGCCTCCTTTGACGAATCCAGCGCCGCATTGGTGATATCCTGCATCCTCCCGTTAAACGCCCCGAACACGATTCCCACAAGGATCATCCCTGCCCACAGATAATTCAGCATCTAATGACCTCCGCCCATCTCCCACATATAGTCTTCCACGATCCCGAACGGCGCCGGCCCGACTTCCAGCACTGCTTCGTGGAATTTTTTCTGAGAGAAGTCCTCCCCCTTTTCTTTCACCCAGTCTTTTTTCAGTTCCAGGAATTCCACATATCCGATATAATATTTCAGATAATTTGCAGGCGAGCCGATGATCAGCTCGTAGATTTCTTCCACAGTATCCGCATCCGTGATCCCATAGTTTGAAAAGAATGCGATCGTATCCATGCGGCTCCATCCGTCATAATGGATCCCGATGTCCGCGAGCGCATACAGCCCGAGTATGACAGAGCTGTTCTTCTGGAGGATGACAGCCTGTTCCTTTGACAGCGGCGTCAGATAATAGCTCCCCATCTCCGCGTAAGTCGCCCATCCCTCCACATAGCCGCCGAAATCCATCAGGCTGCGGATGGGATCCGGATCCGTACTCTCGTAGAAGACCGTCTGGTACAGATGCCCCGGATATCCCTCATGCGCCAGTGTCGTAAAGAGTGTCAGGTCATTCCCCATATGTCCCTGATTGATATAGATCACATTTTCTTCGGTGTTGTCGATCGCGGGGATCATATAGAAAGCCGGGCTTAAATGCTCTTCCATCTCCTCGGGCACGTATTTGACTTCCAATTCCGTCTCAGGAGCCTCCGGGAACGTCCTGCTGATCCCCTGCTTCAGATGCGACAGGATCAGTTCCGCGCTCTCCTGCCCGATGGAAGCCGCCGCTTCCTCTGCCTCGCCATAGCTGATGCCAAGCACCTGCTCCATCGCTTCCAGGTCATCCGAGATCTGCCTTCTCGTCAGATCCTTCATTTCATCCACAGAGCGCTCAGAACCTGTGGACTGCTCTGCAAGCAGCTCATAATATTCTTTCCCCTGCGGCAGGAAGACAAGCCCCTTTTCATTCTTTCCGCTGCCCTTCAGATCTTCCACTGCTGCGGTCAGCTTTTCATACGCCGGGAATACATAATCCCGGATTACCAGTGCATTTTCCTGTATATATTCACTTTTTTCTTCTTTTGTCAATTCTTTTATTTCTTCTATTCTGTCAACAAATGTCGAATACAGATAATTTCCATCTCCCATATCAAGGAATGCACGGCACTGCCCGATCACTGTATCCGCCGCATGCTCCGCCATAAAAAGTCCGGCCTCAGACTTTTCATTCTCAAAACGGATCAGGCTGTCAAAATACTCCCCCGTAGTCTTCAGGAGCGCCAGATAGTCATCCACATCCTGACGGTCATAGAACCGATACTCCGACAGGACTACCGGAAGCTGCGTCTGCACACCGCTGACCAGCCCCAGAGGCTCCTCGTACAAAAGATACTCCGCACTCTTATCCATACTTTTGAGCCGGTAATTCAGCACATCATATGTAAGCCTGTTCTGCGTATCCAGATCATCATAAGAAAACCCGAGGAGCGACCGGCGCATATTTTCTGCCGCCGCCTTCACCGCCTCCCCTTCAGCATCAAAACTGCCAAACGTCACAGGCGTGTCCCCGATCCCATACTCCTCCGGATCTTTCAGCGTATAGTGCAGGTTTACGGTATCAGACGCCGCTTCCCGGCAGAACAGTTCCCGTGTATATTCGCGGAATCTTGCATTCTCCCCGTCCGCCCCCACGCGCGCCCTGCATCCGCATACCGCAATGCCGGCGGCAAAACTCAGCGCACCAAGAATGCAGAGAGCAGATCTTTTCCGAGATAAATAAGTGGATTTTATGTAGCGAGACCTCAAAGACAGCATAAAAGCTCCTGAAATACCTTTGCTCCATCCTATGAAATGTTTCCTGCGGATATTCATATATCACCGCGTCCGCAGTATATCCTTCCTGTCCGGTCGGCCGCTGAGGCCGGGAGCCTTCATCCCTGACAGATATTTTCCTCCGCTCCGGCATATACTCTGGGTAGAATATCCTTTCGGCGGAGGTGCACCCTTGCAGGTCCTTCTCTATATTTCAGATTTTATCGTCCCCTTCATCGTACTGGGTATCGTAACTTACGGTCTCCTGGTGGGTGTCAATGTATACGAAACATTCATCAAAGGAGCAAAGAGCGGCTTCCTCACCGTGATCCGGCTGATGCCCACACTCATCGGGCTGATGGCGGCAGTGGGGATCCTGCGCGCGTCCGGTTTCCTGGACTTCCTTTCCTCTGCGATCGGGCAGTTTTCCTCATACATCGGATTCCCCGGGGAGCTCGTCCCGCTCACAGTCGTAAAGATGTTTTCCTCCTCCGCTGCCACCGGACTGCTCCTGGATGTGTTCCGGGAATTCGGGACAGACTCGCACCTGGGGCTGATCGCCTCCATCTCCATGTGCTGCACTGAAACCATTTTTTACACAATGAGCGTCTACTTCATGACCGCCGGGGTAAAACGCTCCCGCTACACTCTGGCAGGCGCACTCCTCGCCACTTTTGCCGGGCTTGCCGCCAGCGTCTTCCTCGCCGGCGCAATGTCTTTGGGATTGTGAGAGGGCAGGGTTTGTGCTAAAATAAAAAAGGAGTCAGACAGCGCTGACTCCGGCAATTCGATACATGGAGGTGTTTTTATGGCAAGCGTGACATTAGAGCACTTGACAAAGACCTATCCAAACGGTTTTGTATCCGTAGACGATGTCAGTCTTTCCATAGAGGACGGTGAATTCGTTGTTTTCCACGGTCCGAGCGGCTGCGGGAAATCCACGATCCTGCGTATGATCGGCGGTCTCGAAGATATCACATCCGGCCGGATCTATCTCGGAAGAGACCTGCTCAACGACATCCTGCCCCGTGACCGTCATCTGGCAATGGCATTTCAGAACTATACTTTATACAAGCACTTTAACGTATACGACAATATCGCCCTGGGGCTGCGGCTTCGCAATCTCCCCCGCACGGTGATCGACAGCCGTGTCAAAGAAGCTGCAAAATTCTTCGGCATCACAGATGTCCTTGACCAGAAGATCCGGCTCCTCTCCGCTTCGGACAGACAGAGAGTCGCACTGGCGCGGGCTGTTGTATTCCGCCCGAAGGTCCTTCTCGTGGATGAAGATTTTGCCCGCCAGGACCCGGAACTGCGCGTGGAGATGCTCGGGGATATCCTCGAGATCAACGAAGAACTCGGCATCACAGTCCTGTATGTGACCAACAAGCAGGAAGAAGCCGTAGGACTGAAGAAAAAAACCGTTTTCATGAAAGACGGAAAAATAACAGACATCAGATCATCCTGATGTCTGTTTCTTTTCCTCCTCCCCGTCTCAATCGCGGTTAAGGTAATTATAGATCTCTCTTTTCTGTACTCCCCGGTCTTTCGCCGTCCGTTTCATGGCTTCTTTTTTATCGAGCCCCTGCGAGAGGTAATACTCCATATGTTCCTCGATGCTCATATCCATCCATCTCTGCCGCTCTTCTTCCTCTGCTTCCCGGCGGGTAAGCCCCTGTACCACGATCACACACTCCCCTTTTGGCGGGGTTTCCTCATAATGCGCGGCAGCCGCCGGAAGTGTAGACCGGTATACCGTCTCGTGGCGCTTTGTCAGCTCCCTGCACACGCTGACCCTGCGCTCTCCCAGACGTTCCGCCAGCAGCTTCAGCGTCTTCACAAGGCGGTGCGGCGCCTCATAGAGCACGATCGTCCTCTGCTCCTTTTCCAACGCATCCAGCACTGCTTCCCTCTCCTTCTTATCCGATGGGAGAAACGCCTCAAAGGCAAACCGCCTCGTAGGGAGCCCGGATATGGTGAGCGCCGTAATGCACGCAGCCGCGCCCGGGACTGCTGTCACTGTGATCCCCGCTTCGTGGCACATGCTCACAAGCTCTTCCCCTGGGTCAGAGATCCCCGGCGTCCCGGCATCCGTGATCAGAGCGACATCTTTCCCTTCCAGCAGCTTTTCCACCAGCTTTCTGCCCTTATCGTATTTATTGTATTCATGATAGCTGGTCATAGGCGTCTGGATGTCAAAATGATTCAGAAGCTTCAAACTGTTGCGCGTATCCTCCGCCGCGATCAGGTCAGCCTCCCTCAAAACGCGCACCGCCCGGAACGTCATGTCCTCCAGGTTCCCTATGGGCGTTGCGCACAGATATAACGTCCCTGCCATTTTTCCTCTCCTCCCGGTCACTTTTCAGCCCGGTTCCCGGACTGGTTCCGCGGACTGTCATATATAATGATGGGCGGCTCCACCGTCACTCTCGGCTTCCCGCTCCTCACTCCCTCTATGAGCACCATAGAAGGCTCTTTGTCAATGTACGGATAGATAAACTGTATCCGCTTTGGCTCGATCTTATAATAATTCATCTTGATCATGATCTCCGTCAGCCGGAAAGGACGGTGGATCATATAAAAACGGCCCTTGTCCTGCAGAAGGCGCATGCTCGCGCGCAGGATATCGTCCAGGGAGCAGAGCACCTCATGCCGTGCGATCGCCCTGGCGTCATCCGGGCAGCGCAGCCCGTGGTCCGCCAGCATATAAGGCGGATTCGTAGTGATCACATCAAAAAAGGCCGGCTTAAATATCTCCGCCGCCTCTTTGATATCCCCTGTCACGATCTCGATCCGCTCCTCCAGATCGTTGTAACGCACGCTCCTGCGTGCCATATCCGCTGTATCCGCCTGTATCTCGAGCCCGGTAAATCTTTTCCCCTGCGTCTTCGCGGACAGCAGGATCGGGATGATCCCATTCCCTGTCCCCAGGTCAAGCACCGTCTCTCCCGGCTTCACTCTGGCGAAATCCGAGAGAAAGACTGCATCCACGCCGAAGCAGAACTTCTTCGGATCCTGGATCAGCTCCAGCCCGTTAAGCTGAAGGTCATCCAGGCGCTCCCCCTCTTTCACCAACGATCTGCGTGTATCATTTGTCATTTAACTTTGACGCTCCTTCTCCCTTTTCCAGCGCTGCAAGTTTTTTCATCTCTTCCTTAGAGACCTTCTGTTTCTTCCTGCGCGGCCTGAATTTCAGGTCGTCCGCCTGATATTCGCGTATCTCTTTTTCATCATTATCCAGGTTCACCACGACCTTCACCCGTCTGCGCAGCACGCTCAGAGAATGCACCACCCCGGTCAGCCCATCCTTTGTCGTAACCGTGTCGCCTGTGGACGGGAGCTGGCTGTTGAGCACCTCATAAGTCTCCTCTTCATTCGTGAGACAGCACATCAGCCTTCCGCATACGCCTGAGATCTTTGTCGGATTCAGGGAAAGATTCTGTTCTTTCGCCATCTTGATCGACACTGCCGAAAATTCCGTCAGGTATGTGCTGCAGCACAGCGGGCGGCCGCAGATGCCGATCCCGCCTCGGATCTTCGTCTCATCCCTGACCCCGATCTGCCTGAGTTCGATCCTGGTGCGGAACACCGCTGCCAGGTCCTTCACCAGTTCGCGGAAATCGATCCTTCCGTCCGCAGTGAAGTAAAACAGGATCTTATTTCCGTCAAACGTATACTCCACATCGATCAGCTTCATCTCCAGCTTATGCTTGCGGATCTTTTCCAGGCAGATCTTAAATGCCTCTTTTTCCTTTTGTTTATTTTTTTCGACTGTCTTCCTGTCCTGGTCGTTCGCAGGACGGATCACAGACTTTAAGGGCTGTACGACCTCTTCGTCCTTCACTTCCCGGGGACCGCTCACGACCCGCCCGAACTCTACGCCGCGGGCAGTCTCCACGATCACATTGTCGCCCTGCTTTATATCAAATTTCCCCGGAGCGAAGAAATAGATCTTCCCCGCTGTCCGGAACCTCACTCCGATCACTTTCGTCATTTTGTCAGTTCTCCTTTATTGTCAGTAAGAGCAGTTCCATCGTCAGCTCAAAATTGACGTTTGCTTTCATCCTGGACTTTGCTTTCTCGATCCCGTCCAGTATATTCTCAATGCCCTCATAAGAGCTCTTGCTCGCCCGCTCCCTGATATATTTCATCTGGTCGGAAAATACGACACGGTCCACGCTTTTTGTCGCCTTATAGATCAGCACGTCCCTGTACCAGATTGCGATGATATCCAGATAGTCATTGATCTCCAGCTTATATGTCATACACCGCTTCACTGCTTCCATCAGGTCCGGCACAGTCATATCATCGATATTCCGGAGAAGGTGGACCGCCTCTTCTTTGATCTCATTGAAATACTCCGAATTCGCGAGCATGATCGCCTTTCCCATATTCCCCTGCGCAAAGGCAACGCACACATCGGCTTTGTAGTCCGGGATCTCCAGGTGCTCCATAAGGTACTTCTTCACAAGCTGATCCTTGATATTCCTCAGCTTCATCATCACGCACCTGGATCTGATCGTAGGCAGGAGCGTATCCGCATTCTCCGTAAGGAGCATGATCACCGCATACTGCGGCGGTTCCTCGATCGTCTTAAGGAGCGCGTTCTGGGCCTGTACGCTCATAAGATCCGCGTCCGCGATGATATAGATCTTATACTTACTGCTGTAAGGGCGGATCACGATATCGTCATTTACCTGCACACGGATATCGTCCACGCTGATCGTATTGGGCTTCTCGTGGGTAACCCGGATAATATCCGGCTGGTTGCCGCTGAGAGCCTGTCTGCACGACTGGCACTTCCCGCATGCATCTCCGTCTTCGTCCCTGTTCTGGCACTGAAGGCTCATAGCAAACAGATTGGCAAGCAGTTTCTTCCCTGATCCCCTCTCTCCGTTCAGGATATATGCGTGGGATACCGCGTCCGCAGTCACTGCATTCTGGATATATTTAATAATATTTTTGTGTCCGACAACATCTTTAAAACTACTCATATCTATCACCTGCCATACATAATTTCCCCTGAGGGAACCCCGGATCATCTGATCCTGTATACCCCCTATTGTACTACATTTTCCGGGTAAAAGGGTGGACTTTTTTAGTATAGCACATTCTCCCTCAAAGTCATACCCTTTCCGAACTTCGGATATAATCTTCTATTTCCTCCAGGCATGCATCCAGATCCCTGTTCTCAAAGCGTCTCACGATCCCTGCCCTGCGCAGTTTTTCCTCTGAAAAGTCTTCCTCGTCTGCCAGGAACCGCCTGCACAGCTCCGAATACTTTGGTTCTGCCTGTCTCCGTTCCCTCTCCACTGCCCTTGCCAGGCGCAGCCCGTCCTCCACCTCGATATACACCGGGATCAGCTTCTCCGCCCCGAAATATTCTCTGAGCGCCCGGTAAGACACCAGCGTCCCGATCACAAGATAGTCATGCGTCTTCAGATCGATCTGTCCGTCATCCGCCGTAAAATACGTCCATATCCCGCACCTGGTATTATAGGAACGCACCTCGATCACCTGCTCAGCCTCCTGCATCTCACGCAGCCGCTCGTCATCTACAAAAAAATACTCCACGCCATCGCGTTCCCCCTCCCGGATCGGACGGGTCGTGTAAGGCACGATCGTCCGGAACCCGGGATGCCGCTCCAGCAGTTTTTTATAGACCGTATCCTTTCCGGAAGAGCTCTTTCCCATCACATAATAAATCTTACCCATCTGTCAGCACCTCGATCTTTCCTCGTGTTTTTGTTCCTTCAACATGCAGCCCGGCACTGCTGTACTGCCTCAGCCGTTCCGCTGTTCCGGCAGATACTCTCTCTCCCGGTACTGTCAGCGGGATGCCCGGAGGATAGATATAGGCATATTCCAATGCCACCCTTCCCCCGCATTCCCCGAGGGAGATACACTCTCTGTTTTCCAGATCAGCTGCCTGTCCCGGAGGATAGACCTGTTCATTTATCGCCGGCTCTTTCTCCCCGCTTTTTCCGTTTTCTCCATCTTCTCCGTCTTTTTCTCCTTTATGGGCAGCGCGACCCCGGCGGAGACAGCTGTCATGCCCCGGTCCCGGATAAAATCCTTCCTTGCTGTCATGTCCTGCAAGTTCTCCGTCAATTTCATAAAGCGCAGATACCAGACGTCCCAGACCTTCCTTTGTATCAGCCGGAGAAGTCATGGCGATGATGTAAGACGCCGCTGCCATCTCCATCTGGAGAAAATATTTTTCATTTAATAAATCATATAAACATTTCCCAGTAAACTTTTTATTTTCTTTTTTCTCAAAGCATTCTGCTGTGGAGACTACGATCTTGGATCTGTCATACCGCTCCGTCTCTACCAGCTTTAGTCTGTTAAGTCCTTCCAGCCGTTCTCTTGCCACCTCCAGAAGCTCTGCGTACTGTCCAAAGACTTCTCCCGCCCTTTCTTCCAGCATTCGGATACATTCATCGATCCCTGCCATCAGTACATAAGAAGGGCTGCTGGACTGGAGCATGTGCAGATACATGCGGACCCGCTCTCTGTCTGCCCGGCCCCCGTTCATATGGAGGAGCGCTGTCTGCGTCAGCGCAGGCAGTGTCTTGTGCAGGCTGTGGATGACAATGTCCGCTCCCTGCATATTTCCATTTTCAGGGAACATGGGATGAAAGCCGAAATGCGCGCCATGGGCTTCATCCAGGATCAGGATGCCTCCTCTCCTGTGGACAGCGTCCGCGATCCCCTTTATATCTGATACAACACCGTCGTAAGTAGGAGAAGTGATCACTGTCACCCTGATATCCGGATTTTGGTCAAGCAGGCGTCCCACCTCCCGGGGTGTCACCTCATCATTCAATTCCATCCCATCCAACAGTCTGGGATAAACATATACCGGCTTCAGCTCATTGAGCAGCACCGCATTATATACCGATTTATGGCAGTTTCGTGCCATCAGGATCCGCTCTCCCCGCCTGGTGCTCCCAAGCACCGCGCTCAAGAGCCCCACAGTGCTCCCGTTGATCAGATAATGCGTCTCCTCCGCGCGGTACACAGACGCCGCCCGCTCCTGAGCCCGTTTCAACAGTCCCTCAGCATGATGGAGATCGTCAAACCCTTCTATCTCTGTAATATCAATACCATAGGGCAGGTCCGCCCCGGTCAGACGGGCACTGCGCTTATGTCCCGGCATATGGAAGCCGTAAAAATCCGATGCCGAATAATCCTTCAGTTTTTTATATATAAATTCCATTTCTCCGCTCCGTATCCATGGTCTTTCCCCATTTTAGCATACGTTCCCGCACCTGACCATTACCATTCTTTTAGAATTGTTAACGTACTTTTTATAGAATCAACACATATTGCACACAAATTCCGGTTATATTATAGGCAAATAAAGCAGAAATGCTTTTTCACATATATTTCCTCTTTTCTCAGCCGGTAATCTCATCCCGGCTTTTTTTGACGGCTGCCGCAGGCTTTCCGGCCCCACAGCCTACCCTGCGGTTCCCGCCAGCGCTGTGTGCGCCTGGTCAAGAACGTAAACCAGGTTATCCAGAAGATCCAGCCGCCCATACGCATCGCTCAATATAACGAGCACATAC
This sequence comes from Candidatus Mediterraneibacter tabaqchaliae, assembly GCA_019120595.1. Lineage (GTDB taxonomy): Bacteria > Bacillota > Clostridia > Lachnospirales > Lachnospiraceae > Mediterraneibacter > Mediterraneibacter tabaqchaliae. The sequence goes on from DWUV01000124.1 coordinate 36,066, forward strand.
GGATGCTCCCCTTTCATCACGATCCCCGCATCATTCTGTACATTGTAATACGATCCCTTTCCCTCACCGATCCAGCCCCCTTTTGAATAGACTGTATACTGCCCGCCCAATGTCTCGGATATGGAAGAGGACAGCGTATCAGTATATATATTTATAATATCAGCCAGGCTTTCTCCCGCCACAACGCGGTCATACATATGGCACCACAGCTTCGCAAAATCTCTTGCGTTTACCGAAGCATACCATCCCCCGGATATGACAAGCTCCTCACACCCGATCTCTGCTGCCCAGGCATTAAACTCTGTAGAGCCGTACAATGCGATCAGCTCTCCATAAGCATCATTGTCTGACCATGTGATCGTATTTTGGATCGTCCCATACAGGGAATCCAAAGCCTGAGGATAGCACTCTGCCAGCCAGGCAACATAAGGTCCCTTGATCGCGCTGGCGCTGTAATACATCTCATCCGCATGATAGCTGATCCCTCCCCCGCTGTTCAGGTCATAGAGCATAAAACCGGCAGTATAGCCCTCAGCCGCAAATGCATCCAGGGCCGCACGCACTTCCTCTTCCAGGGCATCTGCATCCTGCCGGTCACCCTCTGTCAGCCCGTCCCATGTGATCGTCAGGTCCGAGCTGGCCGCTGTCATGATATTCTCAAAAGGGATCTCCTTTTCCGCTGCGGGATCTTTTTGCCCGGAGGCCGCTGTCTCAAAGCTGTCCTGCTCTTTATTCAAACCGGGCAGATTTTCTTCTGTGCCCTCGCTCTGAACGTTTTCAGCCTCCCTCTTTTCCATGCTCTTCTCCTGCATAACAGCGGCTGCTGCAAAAAGGAGCGCGCAAACAAAAAGAAGCCGCATGACCGCTTTTCTGTGGGTCCCTCCCGGCTCCTTTTCTCCGCCTGACTCCAGATATTCCTTTGCGTCTTCCCCTGGATCCTTTCTGCGACAGATACACATATCGAATGCCCACCTCTTCAGACTTTCTTCATTTTAATTCTAGCATATTTTTTTATCCAGGGACAATACGAGGACATAGAACCTTAACATTTCCTCCTCAGATGCTCCTGCCGCGCTGTGCCAGCCAAGGGACTAACAGCATTTTCCTGCTTGGAACAATGCAGCGAGATTTTCCCTGTATGGCGGCCCTATGACTCCATGTTCTGTTACAATGCCTGTGATCAGCTCATGCGGAGTCACATCAAATGCAGGATTATAGCACTTCACCTCCGGGAGAGTTGACGGCTCTCGGTAATATCTGCTCTTGATCTCTTCCGGATCCCTCAGCTCGATCGTAATATCATCCCCAGTCGGACAATTCATATCGATCGTAGAAGTCGGTCCCAGTACATAAAACGGGATATGATAATACTGCGCCAGTACCGCAACTGCACCGGTTCCGATCTTATTCGCTGTATCACCGTTTGCCGCGATCCTGTCACATCCCACAAGACACGCATTGATCCATCCATTCTTCATCACAAGACCAGCCATATTGTCGCAGATCAACGTTACGTCCACCCCTGCCTTCTGAAGCTCATACGCTGTCAGTCTCGCTCCCTGAAGAAGAGGCCTTGTCTCATCTGCAAATACATGGAACTCCATCCCTCTTTCTTTCCCCAGGAGAAGCGGGCCCAGCGCAGTCCCGTATTTCGATGTGGCAAGCGGGCCCGCGTTACAGTGGGTCAGTATCCCATCGCCATCCTTCAGAAGAGAGAGTCCGTATTCAGAGATCGCCCTGCACATCTCTATATCTTCTGCCTGGATCTTCCTGCTTTCAGCCAAAAGCAGCCCCTTGATCTCGTCCACCGTTTTCTCTCTGTTATTTATTACTACCCGCTCCATCCGGTTCAACGCCCAGCTCAGGTTTACTGCCGTCGGCCGTGATGAATCCAGGTAATTTCTCTTCTGTTTAAACTCTTTATAGAAACTATCAAAATCCTCTGTGTCGATCTGTCTCGCCAGCACATAGATCCCATATCCTGCACAGATACCGATTGCCGGAGCGCCTCTTACTTTCAGCCTGAATATCGCTTCATAGATGTCTTCCGCATTGTCAAGTTCAAGATATTCTTCTGCATTCGGCAGTTTCTCCTGATCCAGGATGATCACCTTTGTTCCATCATCACTCAACCTTACATTTTCGATCTTTTCTGATATCTCTATCAAATCTTTCACAACCTTTCTCTTTGCAGCCAGTATACTTCTATATACCAGCATACATCCTAAATCTATACGTTGCAAATATTTCCCCTGACACAAAAATGACACGTAAAATGGCACATTGACACGAAAGTGACACATTTAAAGCGCCCTAAATCCCTTTAAATTGTCAACAGCCGAGAACACAGAAAAAGCCGGAACTCCGCATAAATACAGCGTTTCCGGCTATTTTACATACTGAGCGTGCGGGGATTCGAACCCCGGACAACTTGATTAAAAGTCAAGTGCTCTACCACCTGAGCTACACGCCCTTATTCAATTATATATCTCTCTGTGACCGCTATGATATTCATCACAGAGAAAAATGCCCAGAGCCGGAATCGAACCAGCGACACGAGGATTTTCAGTCC
>DWUV01000125.1 GCA_019120595.1 Candidatus Mediterraneibacter tabaqchaliae
GATTATGTAAAGCTCTATGCCCGCACGGAGGAGGACAGGCTGGACCCGTATTTCGCCCCGCTTCTGGCGGAGGATTTTTCCGGCCTTCCGGATACGCTCATACTTACAGCGGAGTTTGATCCTTTGAGAGATGAGGGGGAAGACTACGGGCGAAAGCTGAGAGAAGCGGGATGCCGGGTGAGGGTGGAGAGGATAGAAGGAGCGCTCCACGGGTATTTTGCGCTGGGGATACAGCAGTTTTATGTGCAGGAGAGCTTCCGTCATATCAACCGCTTCCTGAGTGTGGAGCAGGCATTGTTATAGAAGAGAGAGGAGGGAGCAGCAGTGAGGGAAAAAAGAAAGAGCCAGTGGAGAAAACTGGACAATGCGGCGCAGGCGTTCCCCGCGGCCACGGGGAAAAAGGATACAAGAGTTTTCCGCTTTTACTGTACTCTGAGGGAAGAGGTGCAGGAAAGGCTCCTTCAGAAGGCGCTGGACCTGACGCTGGAGAAATACCCGCTCTTCCTCTCAGTCCTCAGGAAAGGAGTGTTCTGGTTCTACATGGAGCCCAGGGATATCCCGGCGAAAGTGCGCCCGGAAAACCGTCCCCCGTGCAGCAGGATCTATGTGCCGGATCAGAAGAAGCTGCTCTTTGAAGTGACATACCACAAAAACAGGATTAATTTTGAAGTGTTCCACGGGCTGACCGACGGCACCGGGGCGATGAACTTCCTGAAAGAGCTTGTGCGGAATTATCTGATGCAGGCCCATCCGGGAGAGGACTTCCCGGAGGTGGACAATGGAGATGAACTGACGCAGAACGATTATGAGGAGGACAGCTTCTCCCAGTATTATACAGGGAAAAAGAAGAAGACAGCGAAGTCAAAGCCCGCGTTTCAGATGAAGGGAGAGCGCCTGGAACAGGAAGAAATGGAGATCACGGAGCTGACACTGTCCGCCCGCGAGGTTCACGCGAAAGCGAGAGAGTACGGCGTGTCAGTGACCGCCTTCCTTGCGGCGGCCCTCCTCTATGCGATCTATGAGGAGGTACCCAGGAGCAGGCTGAAAAAGCCGGTGTCGCTGATGATCCCCGTGAATCTGAGAAATTTTTTCCCGTCAGAGTCCATGACGAATTTCTGGAGCTGGATCGAGACCGCCCAGACGCTCGGGGAAAATGCCAGCCTGGAAGATGTGGTCAGCAGGATGAAAGAAGCGTTCGGAAAAGATGCACTAAGGGAAGAGATATCGTGCCGCATGAATGACCTGGTCCGCCTGGAGAAAAATCCTTTCCTGCGCGCAGTGCCCCTGGAGATCAAGAATCTTTTCCTCATGGCGGGAACGACGCTTGGCGGACGCAGTGTGACAGCCGTGTATTCCAATATCGGGCGCATCCGGATGCCTGAAGAATATGAGCGGTATATTAAACGGTTCGGATTTTTCGCCAGCACGGATAAGCTCCAGCTCTGTTCCTGCTCCTATGGGGACGCACTGGTGCTGGGATTTACCTCAAAGATCATGAATTCCAATATCTGCCGCAATTTCGTGAATATACTGAAAGGGCAGGGAATCGCCTGCCGGGTAGAAGAAAATGATTTCCCGGGATACCGGGAGAAGCCTTCGCGGGCAGCGCTCATGGGCCTGCGCATCTTTACCTTTACCTGCACTGTGGCAGTTGTGGTCTGCTGGATGCTCGATTACCTGCTCACGCCGGGCGCCTGGTGGGCCGGATATGTGACGGGCGGGGTGTTCTGTACATGGCTGCTGATCATGGTAGGCTTCCGCAAGAGGAAAAACCCGCTCAAAAACGGGATGTGGCAGCTTACGATCGTGTCCGCGGGCGCTGTGCTGTGGGATATATTTACCGGCTGGCTTGGATGGTCCGTGGATTATGTTATCCCTCTCGCCGCACTGGTGACCCTGCTGTCCATGGTGATCGTGTCCGCGGCGTGCAGGATGGAGGCGGCGGAGTATCTGTTCTATCTGGTGCAGGCAGGGGCGTTCGGGATGATCCCGTTTATCCTGCTCGCGGCGGGCGTGGTATCTGTCCCGTATCCATCCGTGATCTGCGCGGGCGTGAGCCTTCTGTTCCTGCTCGGGCTCGTTATATTTAAAGGGAAAGAGTTTGTAAGAGAAATAAAGAAGAAATTCCGTGTGTGACCCCGGAGGACCATCGGCCGGCTTATGCGGGAAAGGCCCGTTGGATCATAGGGGAAAGGTCTGTTGGATCCTAAGGGAAAGATCCGCCGGCTCACAGGGAGCGGAGGATCTCTTCAAGGACATCTTCTACGGAATCCGTTACATAGTCCGCGTGTTCCGCGATACCGGGGACCGCGTTTGCCATGGCATAGCTTATGCCTGCCGCTTCCAGCATCTCCACGTCATTGTACTGGTCTCCGAAGGCGATGCATTCTTCAGGCCTGACGCCGAAGAGCTCCATGAGCTTCATCAGGGCGGTCCCTTTGTTGCAGTCCGGCACGATAAAGTCGATCCAGACATGCCCGGAAGTCACTACTTTGATCTCAGAAGCGAACATTTCCCGGAGATGTTTCAGATATCCTTCCATGTCGTGGGAGGCCATATTGGCGATGGCGATCTTCAGTACCGGTCCTTCCACATCCCGCACATCATCCACGATCTTTGTGGTATTGTGCATGACATTGACAATGTGGTTGACAAATTCTTTATCATTATCTTCGATATAGCAGGCGTCTTCCTTTGACACAACGATTTCAAATCCGGGGCACTTTTTGATCTCATCCAGGATCCGGCGGACGAGGCCGTCCGGGATCACTCCGCGGGAAATGACCTTCCCCTGGTGGATGCACAGGGAACCGTTTTCAGCTATATATGAGATCTCATCCCTGATCTCGTGGAAGACACGGCGCTCATTGTCATACTGGCGGCCGCTCGCAGCTGCAAAATGGATCCCTTTCTGCGTGATCTCATGGATCAGTTTTACCGCTCTTGGGGTGAGTTCCTGGGCGCCATTCTGCAGCAGGGTGCCGTCCAGGTCGCTTGCGATCAGTTTTATCATAAAAAACCTCCGTTCCATTCAGCCATCAGGCTGTTGTCCTGTTTCTGTTTTCTTTGATGTGTTGGTAAAAACTGCCGCGGGTCCTGAGAAATCCCGGGGACAGCGCTTACAGTATATTCTAAAAATTTTCCTGTGTAAATACTTGTGTAACAAAAAAGAAATGCTTGTAACTATTATGTAATAGTAATATAATGTGAATGTGTCAGAGCAAGCGGATGAACAGCACGTCTCCGGCATAAATATTAAGGAAGATCAAGAGGTAGATTGCTATGGGTAAATATTTTGGGACAGACGGTTTCCGAGGCGAGGCGAATGTTGTCCTGACAGTGGAACACGCATTTAAGGTGGGACGCTATCTGGGATGGTATTTCGGACAGGATCACAAGGCAAGAGTCGTGATCGGCAAGGATACAAGAAGGAGCAGCTACATGTTTGAGTATGCGCTGGCAGCAGGACTGACAGCCTCCGGGGCAGACGCGTATCTTCTCCATGTTACTACAACACCCAGCGTTTCCTATGTTGTAAGGACAGAAGATTTTGACTGCGGGATCATGATCTCGGCAAGCCACAATCCTTTCTATGACAACGGGATCAAAGTGATCAACAGTGCAGGGCATAAGATGGAGGCAGAGGTCGAGGAGAAGATCGAGGCATACATTGACGGCAAGACAGAAGAACTGCCCCTTGCCACAAAAGAGAATATCGGGCGCACTGTGGACTATGCAGCGGGAAGAAACCGCTATATCGGGCATCTGATCTCCCTGGCGACAAGGTCCTTTAAAGATATGAGGGTAGGACTTGACTGCGCGAACGGAAGCTCCTCCGCTATCGCGAAGAGCGTGTTTGACGCGCTGGGAGCAAAGACTTATGTGATCAATAACGAGCCGGACGGCACGAATATCAATACGGACTGCGGCTCCACCCATATCCATGTGCTCCAGGAGTTTGTAAAAGAGAAAAAGCTGGATGTCGGATTCGCGTATGACGGAGATGCAGACAGGTGTATCGCGGTAGATGAGAACGGAAACGTCGTGGACGGCGACCGTATCATGTACGTGTGCGGCAAATATCTGATGGAGCAGGGACGCCTGGAGGGCAACACGATCGTCACAACAGTGATGTCAAACCTGGGGCTCTACAAGGCATGCGATAAGATCGGAATGAAGTATGAGCAGACAGCAGTCGGCGACAAGTACGTATATGAAAACATGCTGAAGAACGGATTCGTGCTCGGCGGCGAGCAGTCCGGACATATCATCTTCAGCAAACATGCGAGGACAGGCGACGGGATCCTGACTTCCCTGATGATCATGGAAGTCATCCTGGAGAAAAAGCAGACTCTCGGCAAGCTGGCGGATGAAGTGAAGATCTTCCCGCAGCTTTTGAAAAATGTCCGCGTGAAGGATAAGAAGACCGCAAGGGAAAATCCGGCAGTGCAGGCAGCGGTGCAGAAAGTCGCAGACGAGCTCGGAAGCGACGGGCGCATCCTCGTGCGCGAGAGCGGCACAGAACCAGTGATCCGCGTCATGGTCGAGGCGGCGTCAGATGAGATCTGCGCGAAGTATGTGGACAGCGTGGTAGAAGTCATCGAGGCGGAAGGCCTGACAGAGTAAAATCTGTATTTGTGGGGGAGCCAGTCAATGGCTGAACGTCCGAAAACCGTCGGTTTGATGCAGGACGTTTTCGCGGCGGACGGGGATATGGCTCGGGTTCCGGCTCCGTAATCTGGGAAAGACGTAAAAGGGAGAAAGCATGGCTAAAAGCAATTGTCCGGCGGAAGATTCGGCTCCGCCTCAGGCATCCGCCGGACAATTAACGCCACGC
>DWUV01000126.1 GCA_019120595.1 Candidatus Mediterraneibacter tabaqchaliae
AAAGAATGGGATGCGGCGTTAATTTCAAAGCGGATGCCTGAGCCGCAGGCGAATCTTCCGCTTTGAAATTGTCCTTAGCCGTATCCCATTCTTTTTACGTCTTTCCCAGATTACGGAGCCGGAACCTGAGCCATATCCCCGTCCGCCGCGAAAACGTCTGCATCACATCAACGGTTTTCGGACGCTCAGCCAACAGGACGGCTCCCCCGCAAATCCAGATTTATCTTCTTCGAAGGACTTTTACTCCTCCTGCGAGCACCACTGCCAGCACCATTACCGCCAGCATTGCTCCGACCGGCGCTGTATCGCCTGTCTTAGCGGCTTTTGCACTGTTTCCATTGCTGCTGCCGCCGGCATTTGTATCTGCATTGTTTCCTCCGGCGTTATTTCCGCTTTCGGAGCTGCCGCTTCCATCACCGGTATTGCTGTCTCCGCTTCCCGGCTCCTGGCTTCCGCCTTCATTTCCGGCAGACGCGTCGTCTTTGAGTACCAGTGCTTCTTTTGCAGCTGCAAGTGTCTGGACCGCATCATCCACCTTCTGCTGGTCGTCTGCTGTCAGCGTAATATCCGCCAGTACAGCATTCGCTGCCGCGAGCGCCGTGCTGAATGCCTGTGCGCTTTCCTCTGTATACTGGCTCAGGTCCAGTCCGGCAACGCTGTCCAGGAGGTCCTCAAGGGCCGCCTTATCTGCCTTCAGCCTTAATGCGCTCATCGCGTCTACCAGAGCAGACCATGCGCTGTCAACATCTGCCTGCATCGCATCGCCGTCTGCCATCACTGCCTCAGCGGCTTCTTTTGCCGCCAGGAATGCTTCCTGACCGTCCTCTGTATATTTGTCCGGATCGATCATGTCTGCCAGTTCCAGAGCCATCTCCAGATCTGTCTTATCTCCTGCTTTCATGTCCAGTGCCTGGACCGCGAGCATCAGCTTCAGTGTTGTATTGAAGACCTCGTCCTTCGCCGGGTTCTCCATTGCCATCACTGCCTCGCCCTGTGCGATCGCGTCGTCAAACATCTGCTGTACGGACTCAACCAGGCCGGCTGTATCCCCGTTTGCCACATGAGTCTTTGCTGAGTTCAGCCAGTATTCCAGATTGGACTTGCTCACTCTCAGACCGTCTGCAGCTGTCTGCAGCTCTTCTTTCGCTGCGTCTACCTGATCCTGGTCTGCTTCCTCATCCTTCAGCACCTTCTCAGCTGCCTTAAGGGCATCTGTAAATGCTTCCCATGTTTCTTTTGTATAACCGCTCTTGTCGAGGTCCTTATACTGATCGTAAAGTGCCTCCAGACCGCTCTTGTCGACGCTCGGTTCCACTTCTTCCGTCAGATCCTCCACAAGGATATTGTCGATCACGAACGGGTTCGGGTTTTCCGATACAACGACATCGCGGTTCACACGGTTGATGGAGAACCATGTCTGGTCGGATGTGCTTGTAAACTCATAAGTAAATGTCTTGTTTCCTGTCTTCGCCGGCGTCGCCTTCAGTGATTCCTGATAGATCGGCTCGCTGTTCTGGTCAGCGCCCAGCACGAATGCGAATGTGTCATCCAGCGCATTCTGATAGATAAAGGAAATCCGGTATGTATGTCCGTTCTCGAACCGGATCGTCTGCGGCGTTGTCTGGAATGCCGCGCCCAGGCTGTCTGTAATGACGGACAGTGAGTGGTCGCCGTCCAGCGCCATATCTACCATGATCGTAGCCGGATCCCATCCTGCGTTCTTATTGTTCTGCGTATACGGATCGTGACGGCTCTGGAGCATTGCCCTTGCCTCGCGGATGCCGCCTGCGGATCCTAAGTTAAACGGATAGTAGCTCTCATAAGTTGCTTTGTTCTCTGCGCGTACTTCCGGATCCGTACGTTTGCCGTACTCGAAATCCTGATAGAACACAACGTTCTCCGCGTCTTCCGGCGCCTCCGGGGTCGTCGTATCGTATACACGCACATTGTCGAAGCGCACCTTGCCTTCTCCTTCTGCCGCGCACAGACGGATCGTCGCGCTGTCCTCGCCTTCCGGCACTTTGAATACGACTCTCATCCTGAGCATGTAGGTGCCTGCCTTGGAATCATAAGCGTCATACTGCTCCAGGATAGACTTCGTAGTGTAGTTCTCCACAGTCTCCCCGCCGCAGTCCACCTTGATGGATGCCATACGCTCTTTGCCCTGCTCGACCTCTACCATAACGGATGCCGCGTACTCTTCGCCGCCGTTGAGCCCTGTCACTGTCTGGGTTACTTCTGTCTCCTGGCTGTCAGGGATGATGAGCTCGTAGTTCCTTAAGTTTCCGTCATACTTGTTGATCGTTGACTGCAGGTCGCCTTCGTTGTCATTCTTGCGGACTTCCGGATTTCCGGATACGACTGTCCACTCACGCAGGTCGCCGTAGTTGAATCCCGGGTCTTTTACGAAGGTGCCGTCGCCATAGTTCACATCTTCTGTCGGGGCAGCCTCACCTTTGTAGATGACATAAGGAGTCTTCGCCTCGATATTGCTCAGTGTGATCGTTCCGTTGTTTACGCTGATGACCTGCTCGTCCGTCTTTCCAAGGTCTGTCAGCTTATACAGGTAAACGGTTCCAAGCCCGCTCCAGCTGTCCGAAAGCTCCCATGTAGTTGTGCCGCCGTTTTCATTCCAGTGGTAGAGCTTGACTTCCTTGTCCTCATCGCTGTTTACGGTCTGCATGTCGCCCTCATCCCACGGGATCAGGTATGCATCCTCTGTATACACGAGTTTGCCGTCTTTTTCCATCACGCGCCTGCCGTCTGCATCGCGGTATACTTCCAGCCCGTCCTCGAACCAGATGTGCTCGCCCCAGCCTTCCGCGTCTTTATCCATGCGGATGATCGGGAAGTGCTGCATATACTTGGTCGGCAGGTTGTTGTTAAATACTTTCTCGATAATGTAGTCATACTGGTTTACACCGTCGTGCACCCATCCTTCGTAGGATGTCGTATCCGCTCCCATCAGCAGGTTGCAGCTGTTCGGCACACGCTCGTTGTCGCACTTGGACGCATTGTTGTCCCAGCGGTCCTTTGTATGGTTAAAGATAAATCTCGCGATATCGCTTGAATATCCCTTGTTGCTTGCCGGGCTGTAATCTTTCTCTACTGCCCAGTGTGCCCACACAGACGCTTCCTCGGAAATATACGGCCACTCTACGAAGTAAGCCAGCCCGTTCGCTGTGTAATCGTCGATCAGACGCTGTCCGCGCCATCCGTTCCAGTAATATACATCACTGTAAATGAATCCCAGGTCCGGGACATCCTCCACGAACATCTTCATACTGTCGCGGCGCTGTCCGAAGAGTGCCTCCCATGTATCATCCGCCATATAGCACTGATGCAGGAAGAATCCGTACGCTTTGTATCCCTTGCTGTTCGGTGTGAGCCCGTCCGCGCTCATCTGCACGCTCTCTGTGCTGAACTGGTTTGTCTTGGCAAATACTTCTGTGAAGTTGCTGTGTACTCCGACAAATCCATTGTACTTATTTGTCGCGTCAGACACGAACTTGCGGAAGTCGATCAGTCCGCCCAGATGGTCGTCATAGACGCTGAAATCGCCCCAGTATCCCAGGTTGTGGTACTTGTCCAGGATGATCTGGCCCAGCCCGTCTGTGTTCAGGTATACACGCTTCGTCTCATCGAGGGAAGAGATAAACGGATAGTTTCCTTCCCCTGCCTGCGGCATGATCAGACGCTGTACGACTGCATCCGGGATCTTGTCCATGCCGATCGCCGTCTCCATGATATCGCGGAAGCGGATACCCGCATCCTGCCAGTCTACTGTGCCCGTGCCGTTCAGATCCTCAGCCAGAGCTACATAGACAAGCGGCATATCGTTTGTGTTCGGCGTATCTTCATATGTCTTTGTCTGCACATCCCCTGCGTTTCCGTCCTCATCGTAAGTGATGAATTTCTTTGTATAGTCTTCTCTTCTCCATACCCAGGAGCCGCTCCTGATGCTTGTGCGGAATGAGCTTCCCTCTGCGTCAGTCGCCTTGATGACACGGCGCGGCGCACCCTGGTCTCCGTCGCTTGTGCTGTACGCATTGCTGCGGATACCTGCGGCTACTTTGCCGTTGGAGAGGAATGCATAGTTAAAGTTCTCATCGTCCGCTTCCGCTGTCACTGTCGTCAGGTCAATGTACTGGTCGCCTGATTTCGTGATATCCGGCTGCATCTTGGATCCCGCGAACTGCGCGGTCTCTTCCCTGCTGCTCACGGTCACAAGGTTCTGGTCCGGGAGCTCGATCGTGAAGATCCTCTTTGACTTATCTTCGCTCTCTTTGATGTCCGTGAAGTCCATCTTAAGGATCGTGCCTTCCACTTTCGCCTGGATCGTCAGCGTTGCGTCCAGCTCTTTTACATAAACCGTGTATACCGCTGTATCCCCGGCTGTCTTTTCGAATGTGACCTCCGGCTTGTAATCCGTGCCGTTGATCCGGATCGTATCCATGGGCTGGCTGTTTCCGTCCATAGTATTGCCGGAGCCTGTCATGCGGTACTCCATCACGCGCGGGTAAGTCTTATCGATCCTGACTTCCATGTCCGCGCTCGCGATGCTCTCCATCTTGTCATTCGGTACGACCGTGACTTTCATCTGCGCCTGGATCGCATCATTGTAAATGGATTTTGCAGTGATCACTGCCTCGCCTTCGCCGCGCGCCCAGATCATGCCTCCGTCCGCTTCGGCAACGTCTGTGTTATCGCTGCTCCACACAAGGTCATCTGTCGCATACTCCGGGGAGAGTGTGTATTTCACCTGATATGTCTCCTGATCTGCGACTGTCACCTGTTCCTCGTCCATGGTCAGGCCTCTTACCGGAACTGTCGTCACCGGGGAAAACATGAGGTAATCGTAACGGAAGAGGGAATTCTGTCCGTTGTCCTTGCGTACCATGACGACATCACCCGGTTTCAGTTCTGTGACGATCGTATTTGTGTTCCTCGTAGCTGTCAGGCTGCCGGAATCCATATAGAAATCTCCGACTTTTTGGGAATTTACATACACAGATACAGAATCATTCGGGTACATGCTTCCCTTTGCATAGCGCATGGTCAGGGAATACTCGCCCTGCTCCTGGATGTCGGGAGTGATCTTGACCGCTGCGCCAGTGCCCGCGTCATAGATCTCCACCCATTTCCCGCCGGAGAATGTGCTGCCCGACTTGATGACCGGATCCGCCTTATCCCCTGCGATGAGCTCGCCTTCCTCAGCCTCATAGCTGCTGACCGGTACGGCAAGTTCTTCTTCTGCATCTACGACCTGGATCTTACATGTAAATGTGATCTCTCCTGCTGTCGCTGTGATCACCGCTTCCCCTGCCGCCGCTGCCGTGATCTTTCCGCTTGCCGCGTCAACTGACGCCACTTCCGGCGCGGAAGACTCATAACTCAGCGCTGTTCCTTCCGCGACATTCTTTACCGGCACCGTGATCTCGTCCCCAGCCATCACACGCAGGATCTTACTCGTAAACGCGGGGTCAGAATCCTGTGCCACTCTCGTGGTCTTCGGCTGGATCTTAAGGTAATCCATCATCAGGAGTCCCTGGTCGCCGTCTGATTCGGATATTTTGACTGTGATCTTACTTCCCTCAGCCAGCTGCATCTCTACCGGGTCGGACTCAATGTAATCCCCTGTATTCCCGCCGGATTTCAGGGTGATCTCGCCGGCCCTCTCTCCGTCCACGTAAACGCCGATCTGGTCCGCGATCTCGTAGTTGATCCTCGTATACCCAAGGGTCAGATAATAAGTATCGTCCGCAGGGATCGTAAACGGAAATTCCACTCCGGCTCCGTCTGTCTTCTCAAACCCGTCGACAGCCATTCCGCCGGATGCGTTTTCCACTGCCTCCGCTTCCATGCTGTCCAAGGTGAATTCTCCGTTCTCCGCCTCATAGCGTCCGCCCCACAGGCTGATATCCAGGTAGTCAAAGCATGCTACCGCGTCTGTCGCATCTCCTGTGTCAGAGCGCAGGCTCAGCTCATCTCCGTCTTCCAGCCTTACCGCAATGGCATCCGACTGGACGACCGGTTCTACCCCGGGATCAGTCCCTGTTGTCTTTGTTTCAAAATAATCAATCCTCGTATCATTTTTATACAGCGCGATCTTTCCCTCTGCATAAGCACGGCCTTTCGAGTATCCGAGCACCACCTGATACAGTCCGTTCTCTGTCACTGTCGGTTCGATCGCAACTCCCGCGCCGTCGCCGTTCTTATCCATGGTGTCAATGGCTCTTCCGCCTGAAAAACGGTTTCCCGTCTTAATGGCAATATCCTGTGTCGCGCCTGTTCCGGTAAACGTGCGTCCGTCTTCCAGCTCATACCTGGTCGTCGTCCACGGCACGTCCGCCGATGGCTGCCCTGCCGCCAGCACGCTGCCCATACCGCTGAAATCCACTGATGTGAGCAGGCACACAGCCGCAACAGAAGCGCTTAATGCGCGCCCCGCCTTTTTACGCATATCTCGTTCCTCCTCGTCTTGTTTCTGAATTTACTGTCCAGATCCTCTGCTGTACTGTCTCTCCTCCTTTCTTCCGCATCATTTCAATAAAAGTTCCTGCCATAATGCGCTTTTCCATATTTAGGCAGAGTAATCCTGACTTTATTCTATTTCCGCCCGGAAAATAATTGAATAGAGAATCATACCAGAAACTTTTGTAAAATAGAAACCTGTGTAAAATAGAACCCTATTTTTCATCGGATATCAGTCAGAAAGGCAAAAAAAGGAAGCATGGTGTTGATCATCCATGCTTCCTTTGTATTCAGTCCCAAAGACCGGTCAAAATTTATCCTCTGCGTCTTCTTACCGCACAGATGGATACCGCTGTCCCTGAAAGGATCAGTACCGCGAGCCATGCACCCACAGCCGCATGATCTCCGGACTGGACTGCTTTATCTGTGTCTGCAGACGGCTCTTGTTTATCTGTATCTGCCGGTTTCTGCGGATCATCCGGTTTGTCTGTATCTCCCGGCTGGTCCGGATCTTCCGGCTGATCTGTACCGCCCGGCTGATCCGGGTCTTCCGGTTCATCCGGATCCACCGGTTTGTCCGGGTCCTCCGGATCCGGCTGTTCTGCCTCCGTCCATTTTGCGTACAATGTCATGTCATCCGTCACAGCCGTATCGAAATCATATGCTTCGGTGCATGCTTCATCTGTATACCAGCCGCCGAACACATATCCTTCTTTTTCCGGATCTTCCGGTCTGACCACAGTCTTTCCGACTTCCACTTTCTGTGCGTCCACTGCGCTTCCGCCGTTTGAACTAAATGTTACGGTCACAGTTTCCGGCTCCGGCTCTGGTTCAGGTTCCGGTTCAGGATCATAATTGCTGATCGCCGCGTTCAGTCTGTCCAGCGCCGCCTGCATATCTGCTGCGGAAATGATCCCGTTCTCTCTTGCCGCCTTTGCCTGCACTGCCGCGTTATAGAGTTCCGCCGCATCAATATCTTCGCTCTCAAATCCAAGCCCGTTTTCCTCAATGATCTTTTCCGCTTCTTCCAGCGCAGAGATCAGGTCACTCTTGTCTGCCTTTTCATATACAAGGAACTCCTGGATAAAGTACCCTGAGCCGGAATTGGAGGAGATCCCCTGCATTCTTACATAACGCGCTTCTGTCGGCTCATCCGCTGTGACAGTAGCCAGGAAGTCCTGATTGCCCCGCACTTCCTTGAGTGTATTCCAGATCTCGCCGTCGAGGGAAACCTCGATGTCATAATCTCTGCCCTTTCCGCCGTATCTCCACTGGATCTGTACTTCGCTGATCTCTCTGATCTCGCCGAGATCCACTGTCAGAGAGCTGTTGCTTGCATTTCCGATCCAGTAAGAATAGATGTCAGAGCTTGCCTCGTCCATCTGAGCCGCCGGATCATCTTTTAATGTAAACGCGTCTCCGTCGATCGCCTTAAACGCTACCCTTACACGTCCGTTTGTATTGTCGTATGAGGTCCCGCTGTCGCCATCTCTTGACGCTGCCCTGGAAAGACCTCCCGCGTACGCGTTCTGAGCCACATTTGTCCTGGCGTAATCCGCATCTGCCCAGTCGCCGTTATAATACGCTGCCGCTTCCTCTGCTGACATCGCCCTGTTGTATACCTGAAGGTTCGCGATCTCCGCATGCAGCCCTTCGCCGATCTTTTCAAGCGGAAGGACTACGGATGAATACATTGTCTGCACATTGCCCGGAGCCACGCCGTCATTGTCCGCCTTCTGAGAGAGGAATGTCACCAGCTGGCCGTCAACATACAGCTTTGTTCCCTGGAATGTCCCCACCAGGGTCACATTTACGCTTGTCCCGTCTGTCGGGATCTTGTAATTAAAGTCTCTTGTAAAATAATTTACATTCGCGGAAAGATTTCCGTCTTTTGTTCCCGCTGCCTGGATCTGACCGTCATATCCCGAGAAGATAGAGGAGTCTGTTGTATTCGCCGCTCCCTCTTCAGCATCCATACGGATGTCAAAGGACACCGTATACGGATAGGACAGTGTCGTCAGTTCTGTTGTCAGCATATTGCTGCCGTCAAAGGTCAGATATCCGTCTTCGCTCACTGTTCCTGCTGCGCTCAGAGTTCCGTTGTAGCCGTTTCCGCTGGCGTCATATACGGTCTTTCCGTCAGAGGACAGATTGCTGAAATCATAATCCAGCACAAGAGAGCTTGCGGATTCTACTTCCATCGCGATCTCTGTGCCCGGTCCCTCTGCAAGGCGCGCTGCCCGCAGCTCAAACTGATCAAACGTATCGTCCGCTTCCGTGCCGCCCCATGTCTTTTCACTGACAATAGATACCGCACGCAGCACCCTCTGATGTACGTCTTTCTCGATCATACCTTCCTGGCTCTGGTCGCCCCAGATCACAGTCTTCGCTCCCAGGAGGTTCGGCTCACCGAGAAGCGGGTTGGATCCTGTTCCAGGTGTCGGGCTGTTGTCTTCCACCATCGTCGGGTTCCATTTGTTAAAGAGGTATTCCGCGTTCGGCACATCGCGTCCGGAACGTCCAGGATTTCCATACATATAGGAATCACGGCAGTTCACGATCTCATAGCCTTCCTCGATCCTCTGTTTTGCATTGTCATATCCGTGATACCAGAGGTCAAGCTGGAAATTCTCCGCCAGATCCACATCCTCAAGGACAGTCTCTGCTGTTGAGAACATTACGCTTCCTGCGCCCCACATACGGATCTTTGTGTCTTCTCCCAGGTTCCCCTGGATCACTTTGCGCATTTCATTTGCAAAATTCGCGAATGCGTCCCTGATCCCGGCTGTGCCGTGATCCCAGTACTCGTCTGAGCCGATGTGCACCACATCGCTGTCGATGACAGGCTCGGACAGACCGCCGTTTACAGACGGGTCGGAAGATGTATACTCATTCCACAGCGTCTTCGCGAACTGAAGGGCGCGGTCTTTATTCGTGCCTACCAGGTCAAGGAGCTCGTCACCGCCATTTGTGCCGATATTGCCTGATGTATAGCGCACGCCTCCCTCGAGCCAGCTGATATTATCCGGGTTTTCATCCGCATAGTCGTTGTAAAGCAGGGAATGTCCCGGCAGGTCGATCTCTGTGATCATATTGATGCCTTTGCTGCTGCACACATCCCTCAGCTCGATCCACTCTTCCTTTGTATACTCCGGATTTCCCTGATAGTCCGCGTTATTATTATAATAATCCGCATTTACAAGCTCTTCCGGGATACCTGCATGCTTCACGCCTGATGTAAGGGACGGGAAGGTATCGCTTTCCAGACGGTGGAAACCTTCATGGTTATCTGTCTTTCCGTCACCGGCTGTCCCGATATTCGCGTTGTCATTGTCACTGATATGGAGATGGAACTCATTCATCTTATACCAGAGCAGTATTTTTGTATAATCTTCGATCTGCTGTATCCTGTACGGCGTACGGGCCACGTCCAGCATCACGCCGCGCACCTCATACGCCGGGTAATCTCTCGCGATGCCCTGAGGCACTGTGTTGGTACCGTCTGAAAGCCAGAGGATCTGCTCCACTGTAATCGTACCGTACAGCGCTCCCGTGTAGGACGGCGCGTAAATCTTCAGACCTCTGTCATCCGTCACCAGGAGATAGCCTTCCTCTCCTACTTTATATGTATCGTCAGCTGACTCGATATAGATATCGTCAGCTCCGGCAGAAGTCCCTGCCTCCACAGCCAGATCCAGTCCTGTGATCTCTTTAAGATCCGCCTGCATATTCGCAGCCACGTCAGCCAGCCCTACGCCCTTTGCGTCATTATAGACGATCTTTGAGGATCCGCCCAGAGTGAACGAATCTTTATATCCGTACCATTCCTGAAGAGTCGGGATGACTTCCGGTTTTGCATTCTGCGCCGCTGCTTCCACTGACGGGAAATATCCGTCCGGGTAATTCCCGCTGTTGTCCGGAACTGTGATCGTCAGGTTCTTCTTCGCGTAATTCTCTTCTTCTGCATTTGCCTGTGCCTTAACGATCAGCGTGACTGTGCGTTCCCCGATATTGTATCCGCTCACATTGCCTTCATTATCAATGACATTTTCCAGATCGCTGCCCGCAACGGACAGAGTCACATTCTCTGTTACTGTCTCCGGCAGGTCGCTGCTGATCACGACTTTTCCGTCAGAAATGCTCAGGTCATCCGCTGTCACGGTATCCAGGACAGCCTGGGTATCCACGCGCACGGAATCATCAAACATTTCGATCTCGCGCAGATTGACATTATGTCCTCCTGCCTGGGGATTTACCTCGGTAAAATAAACAAGGACATACCTGAGCGCCTGAGCGCCTTCCGCCAGTGCCGGGTTGGACGATGCTGTGATCGTATCCGTATTCGCCGCGTTGTCCGCGATGTCCTGGTCTCCGGTATTGGTCACCCAGCCGTTGCCGGCGCCGGATCCCTCACGGTCTACTTCCGCGATCGTGGTCCACTCTGCCAGCTCCTCTTCCGGGATTTCCGTATCCGCCGGGTTCGCAGTAAGATCCGAGGTGTCTGATGTCAGGATCTGATATTCGGTAGCCCAGACCTTTACATTCCACCAGAGCTTAATGCTTGTAATATCTGCCGGCTGCGCGTCCTCGCCGCGGTCGATGAGGATCCACTGCGGGGTCTGGGAGCCGTCGTCACGGATCGCGCTTCCCTTCATATCCGCAGAATTCCACTGCTGCGGCTGGTCTTTCACGCCGTCCACAGCAAGTTCCGGACCGGCATTGTTCGCGACTGACGATGCGATCGCAGTCTTTCCGAGAAGGACATTCTGTCCGACTGAGACGAAATCTGATTCGTCCGCTTTCGCTTCCCTTGCGCCGAAGCCAGACAGCCCCGAGACTGTCATCGCCGCCGCCATCAGAAAAGCAAGCGCTTTCTTTTCTCTCTTTTTCATAAACTTTTCCTTTCTTTTTCACTGTGTGAAATTTTATTTGGCAAGAGTCTGATGCACTGTTTCCGTGCTGCTCTAACCTTTCCGTTTCTCTGACGCTGCCAGGACTGCAGCCAGACTTCCTGCTGCCGCCAGGACGTACAGCAGCGTCATTCCCGCATAGTCTCCCGTCTTTGGAACCTCATTGGCGTCAGCGGCGGTCTCTTTTCCGCCGTCAGTAGTCTGCCCCGGTTTCTGGGCGTCTCCGGGCTTATGCTGATCATCCGGTTTATCCTGGTCGTCCGGTTTATCCTGGTCGTTCGGTTTATCCTGGTCGTCCGGCTTATCCTGGTCGTCCGGTTTGTCCTGATCGTCCGGTTCTTCTGCTGTCTTTACTGTGAATGTCACAGTATATTCTTTTACTGTCCCATCCTCCGCAGTCACTGTCAGGACACATACAGCCTTGCCATCTTTAATCTCCGCTGTCCCCGGCTGAACGGCTGCCGATGCGCTTGCCGCGGTCCCCGTCAGTACCACCGTACCTTCTGTCCCTTCAGGAAGAACTGCTTCATAAGATGTTTTTTCTGATGAAAAGCCGGGCACCTCTGCTGCTTCACCGCCGTTCAGCGAATACGTCAGAGCGAGCAGGCTGGCATTATCATCCTTCACAGCCTCTTTCTCCCGGAACACCTTAAAGCAGTCAATATTAAATGCATTACCTGTAGCGGACGGATTCTTAAGCCCGTTATTTTCCAGCCGGATCGTATGTTCGCCTTCCTTGTCAAAAACAACTGTGTATGCCCGCTTATTAAACTGCTGTACCGCACTGTACTGGTCGTCCACACCGACGTGTTTTCCATCGATATAGATATCCGCTGTCCCCGCCCCGGGTCCGGTCTTCGTATATACGGAAACTGCTTTTCCCGTAAATGTATACTGTACATAGGTACCGGCTGTACTGTAATAGATATGAGTCTGTCCGTGACCCTGAGATTCGCTTCCGGACGCGAGCCGGTAGCCTTCGCTCTTTTCGACTCTCTCGTCCTCCGCCTCAACATACTCCACGTCATACTCTTCTTCCGGCGGTTCCTCATCGCTTCCCGGCGCCGGCTGCAGTCCGGGATCGCCTTTATCCGGGATCATTTCTACAGATCCTCCATTATAGATACCTGCGTTGATCTGCCCGCCGGCAACAGCTGCATTGCCGTAAAAATCCACTTTCACATCTGACGGGACAGCCTGGGGATTTCCCGCGCCGAGAGCTGCGGAGCCATGGACCAGCTTCGCCATTTCCATCGCGTCCTCCAGAGTCTCTGTCCCATAGAATGTCCCTGCCAGAGGAGATCCGTCCACATAAATATTATTGCTGTTTTCTCCCCCGTTCTCCGGCTCTCCCGGCGAATGTGCCCCTGCGAATACATTGTTCCTGAATGAAGTGTTCGCCCCTGTCACATAGGCGTCGTTCCTGGATGCCATCCCCTCATTCGGGAAGTAGAAGATATTATTTTCAAACAGGATCTCGTCTCCCTGGTAAACCGGATGTACTACATTATTGTTGATAAATGTATTGTTATACACTTTTGCATTTTCAATCTTTGTAGAGGCATCCTCTCCCACACATACGATCACCGCCTGATGCGCGGCGAACCCGGCTGTGTCATTCACGCTGAGGTTATATCTGACTGTGTTGTTTCTGTTATAGGAGTTCGTCCTCACATGAAGCATGACGCCGCCGCCCACATTATTGTGAGAATAATTATACTGGATGATGCCGTTTTCCGTCATGTCGTCAAGATTAAACGCCATACCGTCCATGGTATTCTTCCCGTTGCACACCTCATTGTACTGGAACAGCATCCCGTCCGCGCGGTCGCACCAGATACCGCATCCGTAACCGGCATATGACTGCTGGAATGTATCCACAAGATTTCTCTCTACCCGGACGCCGGAGGTATACAGCGGCACGATGCCCGCGCGCTGCACGTTATAGATCTCATTGTCCCGGATCACTACATTTGTATGGCGGTACGCCTTATTATCAAGCTCTCCACGGATATTTGTCGTTGTGATCCCGTTTGAATGGCAGTTCTCAATCTTATTGCCTTCGATCACAACATCGTCAAATATCGTCGGCTCATCGTCAACAACCCCGCCTGCTGTAGAAGAACTCACCGCATTGCTCAGGTCTCTCTGCGTATAGCTGACAAGATTGATCCCTCCGGTACGGTGTGTCGTCCTTGCCCCATAGAATGTAGTTCCCCCGTTTTCCGGCACTACATCCCAGATCGAATCCTGTCCGTTATAGCCGCGGACATCCGATATCTCACAGTTTTTAATATAAATGTGATGATAGGTCCCTCCGCCGTAAGCCTCGACCCTGATTCCGCTTCTTTCCCTGTCGACTCCGTCATCGCTCCAGTTCATGACGTGAAGATTATTGATCTCCCAGTATTCCTGATTACAGAGATAAACTGCGGATCCCTCTTCCCCGAACGGTCCGTTGTCTTTAAATGAGGGGGCGTCAGAATATCTTCCGCCTCCGTCGATGAGCGGTTTATCGCCCTCACCGTATGTATCGATGACAATCGGGTTCCCTTCCGCCCCGCTTCCTTTCGGATACAGCTGTCCTTGGAATTCCGATCCTGCTTTGATAAGGATCCGGTCGCCCTCCGCAAAGGAAATCTGATTGATATCTTCAAGGGAATCAAAGGCTGTTTCCTCAGATTTTCCGTCCCCGTCCGCCTCTGCGGCAGGATCCAGGTAATAAGTCGTATTCCCTTCCGACTGGATATAATGGTCGTCTTCTGTCTCCTTAAGGCTGACCACTTCAAAATAATCAAAATTAAAATTCGTCTTCTCACCGCTCACTGTCGTGAGTACGATCGTGTGCGGTTCATTGCCCTCGCTCAGGTCAGACGCCTCAAACAGCATCTTTCGGAACTGTGCTGTACTGCTGTCTATGTACTCATCGATTTCCTGCGGTTCCCCGCCGTCGATCTGCACTGACAGCTTTCCTGCCCCGTTCCCGCATTTTGTGTAAAAGCGGATCCCGGTCCCTTCAAACTGCAGCGTCACCGAAGCGCCGATCTTTGAGGTCTTGATATGCCCTCCCTCATCTGAACTGGGCTCTGTCTCCTTCACGAACTGCGACGTCATGTCTGTCCCAATCTCAAGGCTTAAAACCGCATCTTCTGCCTGGATCTTTGTCACAGCCGTCTCACTGCGCGCCTCTGCGCCGTCTGCGCTGCTGCCTGCGGCTTCCGCGTGCGCGCCCGGCACAGCCCACACACCTGCCACAGGGAATGCCAGCATTGCTGCCAGAAAGCCCCCCATGATCCTTCCCACTGTTTTCTTTTTCATTTTTCCACCCTTTTCCTGATTATCCGTGAGACATGTTTATCTATATAAGAATACCATCTTTGTTATTTTTTTACAATTCGTATTCTCTAATTCCTGTATTTTTTTACAGCATGCGTACTTTTTTTATCAAAAACGCAGCCCGGGCGTCGAAATCGACAGCCGGACTGCGTTTTTACTTCTTTATTTTATTCAGGTTTTCTATTCTTCTGTATCCTGGGCTTCTTCTGCGATCTCATCTTCTGCAGTTTCCGCCTGTACTTCTGCCTCCCGGATCTCTTCCGCCGCCTCAGGCGCTTCCGCGGTCTCTGCCTCTGCAGACGTCTGATCCGCTTCTGCGTCTTCCGCTGGTTCTTCCTCTTCAGACAGCTCGATCAGCTCTTCCATATGGGCGTCTGTGTTGAGCGCCACATCGCGGTATTTCTTCATACCCGTACCAGCCGGGATATGCTTACCGATGATGACGTTCTCCTTCAGGCCGACCAGATGGTCTACCTTGCCCTTGATCGCTGCCTCTGTCAGGACTTTTGTCGTCTCCTGGAAGGATGCCGCTGACAGGAAGGAATCCGTAGCAAGGGATGCCTTTGTGATACCGAGCATGATCTGCTCGCCTGTTGCAGGAGCTTTGCCCTCTGCCTCCATCTGCTCATTGACCTCGTTGAACTCAAGCACATCTACCATGGTGCCCGGCAGGAAGTCTGTGTCTCCCTTTTCCTCGATGCGGACTTTCTTCAGCATCTGGCGCACGATGACCTCGATATGCTTGTCATTGATATCAACACCCTGCAGGCGGTATACGCGCTGCACTTCCTGGAGCATATAGTCCTGCACTGCGCGCAGTCCCTTGATCTTCAGGATATCATGCGGGTTTACGCTACCTTCGGTCAGCTCGTCTCCGGCCTCCAGCATCGCGCCGTCCTGCACCTTGATGCGGGATCCGTACGGGATGAGGTAAGCTTTGGACTCGCCTGTCTGGTCGTTTGTGACGATGACCTCGCGCTTCTTCTTTGTATCAGAGATCGTTGCCTTGCCGGCAAACTCTGTGATGATCGCAAGTCCCTTCGGCTTTCTCGCCTCGAAGAGCTCCTCCACACGGGGAAGACCCTGCGTGATGTCATCGCCGGCAACACCGCCGGTATGGAAGGTACGCATGGTAAGCTGTGTACCCGGCTCACCGATGGACTGTGCGGCAACGATACCGACAGCCTCGCCGACCTGTACCGCCTCGCCTGTCGCCATGTTGGCTCCATAGCACTTCGCGCACACGCCGTTCTTGCACTTACACGTAAGGATCGTACGGATCTTCACTCTCTGAAGCGGCTCGCCGTTCTCGTCCACGCCCCTCTTTGTCACGCGCTCCGCGCGGTGCGGCGTGATCATGTGGTTCGCCTTTACGAGTACATTGCCGTCTTTGTCCTTGATATCCTCGCATGCGAATCGTCCTGTGATACGCTCCTGGAGACTCTCGATCTCCTCGTTGCCGTCCATGAATGCATGCACATACATTCCCGGGATCTCCTGGCCCGGCTCCACACAGTCGGAATCGTGGATGATCAGCTCCTGGGATACGTCGACAAGACGTCTTGTCAGGTATCCGGAGTCCGCTGTACGCAGAGCCGTATCGGACAGACCTTTACGCGCTCCGTGGGCGGACATGAAGTATTCCAGTACATCCAGACCTTCACGGAAGTTGGACTTGATCGGCAGCTCGATGGTACGTCCTGTCGTATCCGCCATCAGTCCGCGCATGCCGGCAAGCTGTTTGATCTGCTTGTCAGAACCGCGGGCTCCGGAGTCCGCCATCATGAAGATATTATTATATTTATCCAGACCGGAAAGCAGGGCCTCTGTCAGCTTGTCATCGGTTGCTTTCCATGTTTCTACGACTTCTTTGTAACGCTCTTCCTCTGTGATGAGACCGCGCTTGTAGTTCTTTGTGATCCGGTCCACAGTGTTCTGCGCTTCCTCGATCATCTGCGGCTTCTGCGGCGGCACAGTCATATCAGAGATGGATACGGTCATTGCCGCTCTCGTGGAGAACTTGTATCCGATCGCTTTCACGTCGTCGAGCACTTCCGCTGTCTGTGTCGCTCCGTGTGTGTTGATGACCTTCTCGAGGATCTGCTTTAACTGCTTCTTTCCTACGTGGAAATCGACCTCCAGACGGAGCTCGTTTCCTTCCACCTCTCTGTCTACAAAACCGAGGTCCTGCGGGATGATCTCATTGAACAGGAGCCTTCCCAGAGTCGCGTCGATCACGCCGGTCTTCACCGTGCCGTCCGGCATTGTCCTGGACACACGCACTTTGATCTTGGAGTGGAGCGTGATGTAGCCGTTCTCATAGGCAAGGATCGCCTCGCTCGTGCTCTTGAAGAACATGCCCTCGCCCTTCGCCCCGGGTCTCTCCTGTGTCAGATAGTAGATACCGAGGACCATATCCTGGGAGGGGACCGCCACCGGACCGCCGTCTGACGGTTTCAGCAGGTTGTTCGGGGAGAGCAGCAGGAAACGGCACTCAGCCTGCGCTTCCTGGGACAGCGGTACATGGACCGCCATCTGGTCTCCGTCGAAGTCTGCGTTGTACGCTGTACATACGAGGGGATGCAGCTTGATCGCCTTACCCTCTACAAGGATCGGCTCGAAAGCCTGGATACCGAGTCTGTGCAGCGTGGGGGCGCGGTTGAGCATGACCGGGTGCTCTTTGATCACTTCCTCGAGCACATCCCACACCTCTGGCTGGAGCCTCTCGACCATTTTCTTTGCATTCTTTATATTATGAGCCGTACCGTTCGCCACCAGTTCTTTCATAACGAATGGCTTAAACAGCTCGATCGCCATCTCTTTCGGCAGACCGCACTGATAGATCTTCAGCTCCGGTCCCACGACGATAACGGAACGTCCTGAGTAATCGACACGTTTTCCGAGCAGGTTCTGACGGAAACGTCCGGACTTACCCTTCAGCATATCGGAAAGGGATTTCAGCGCGCGGTTTCCGGGTCCTGTGACCGGACGTCCGCGGCGGCCGTTGTCGATCAGGGCATCCACAGCCTCCTGGAGCATACGTTTCTCGTTGCGCACGATGATATCCGGTGCGCCCAGCTCCAGCAGTCTTTTCAGACGGTTGTTCCTGTTAATGATCCTTCTGTACAGGTCATTTAAGTCAGACGTAGCAAAACGTCCGCCGTCCAGCTGTACCATCGGACGCAGGTCCGGCGGGATCACCGGGATCGCTGTCAGGATCATCCACTCCGGGCGGTTGCCTGACTCGCGGAATGCCTCCACGACCTCAAGGCGCTTCACGATCCTCGCGCGCTTCTGGCCTGTCGCATTCTCCAGCGCGCCCTGGAGCTCGTCATATTCCTTGTCAAGATCGATCGCCTCGAGGAGCTCCTTGACTGCCTCAGCACCCATGCCTACGCGGAACGCGCCGCTGCCCCATTTCTCCTTCTGCTCCTGGTACTCAGCCTCAGAGAGGATCTGCTTGTTCTGCAGGTCTGTCTCCCCTTTGTCGAGCACGATATAAGAAGCAAAATACAGCACCCTCTCCAGGGTTCTCGGAGAGATGTCAAGGATCAGACCCATACGGCTCGGGATCCCTTTGAAATACCAGATATGGGATACCGGGGCCGCCAGGGCGATATGCCCCATGCGCTCACGGCGCACGCTGGACTTTGTGACTTCTACGCCGCACCGGTCGCAGACAACGCCTTTGTAGCGGATCTTTTTATATTTCCCGCAGTGGCACTCCCAGTCCTTGCTGGGCCCGAAGATCCTCTCGCAGAACAGGCCGTCTTTTTCAGGCTTTAATGTCCTGTAGTTGATCGTCTCCGGCTTTGTCACTTCGCCTCTGGACCACTCCATGATTTTTTCAGGTGAAGCCAGTCCGATCTTGATCGCATCAAATGTTAACGGCTGATATTGTTGTTCATTATTATTTGGCATAAATATGGCTCCTCCTATTAATCTTCATCATAACCGGAAAACTCCTCGAACTCGATGGCATCGAGATCGCTGTCATCCGGCTCCTCGTCCTCAGGTTCCACATCCTCAAGCTCTTCTCCCACAAACTCCTGCTCCGTGAATCCGTGGTCGCCAAACGATTCATTCTCATCACGGTATTTCCTGTCGCCCTCGATAATGTGGCGCAGGTCTGTCTCGCCGTAGTCCACGTTCTCCATGATCTCCACTTCTGTGTTGTCATCACGCAGCACGCGCACATCCAGTGCAAGTGACTGGAGCTCTTTTAAGAGCACCTTGAAGGACTCCGGGATACCCGGTTCCGGGATATTCTCGCCCTTGATGATCGCTTCGTATGTCTTCACACGTCCGATCACATCGTCGGATTTCACTGTCAGGATCTCCTGCAGTGTGTAAGATGCGCCGTAGGCCTCGAGAGCCCACACCTCCATCTCTCCGAAACGCTGTCCGCCGAACTGTGCCTTACCGCCCAGCGGCTGCTGTGTGACAAGGGAGTACGGGCCGGTGGAACGCGCGTGGATCTTATCGTCTACAAGGTGGTGCAGCTTCAGGTAATGCATGTGTCCGATGGTTACCGGGCTGTCGAAGAACTCGCCGGTACGGCCGTCGCGCAGGCGGACCTTCCCGTCTCTTGAGAGCGGCACGCCTTTCCACAGCTCTCTGTGGTCTCTGTTGTCAGAGAGATACTGGAGCACCTCCGGGAGCAGTTCTTCGCCATGCTTCTTCTCAAATTCTTCCCACTCAAGGTTTACATAATCATTTGCCAGGTCGAGGGTATCCATGATATCCACCTCGTTGGCACCGTCGAATACCGGCGTGGAGATATTGAATCCCAGCGCTTTCGCCGCAAGGCTCAAGTGGATCTCAAGCACCTGCCCGATATTCATACGGGACGGCACGCCCAGCGGGTTCAGCACGATATCCAGCGGGCGTCCGTTCGGCAGGAACGGCATATCCTCCACCGGGAGCACACGGGAAACGACACCCTTGTTACCATGGCGTCCTGCCATCTTATCTCCGACGGAGATCTTTCTCTTCTGCGCGATGTAGATGCGCACTGCCTGGTTTACGCCCGGAGACAGCTCATCGCCGTTCTCCCTTGTAAACACTTTTGCATCCACGACGATACCATACTCGCCGTGTGGCACTTTCAGGGAGGTATCCCTTACCTCGCGTGCCTTCTCGCCGAAGATCGCGCGGAGGAGCCTCTCCTCTGCGGTCAGCTCTGTCTCTCCCTTCGGAGTCACCTTTCCGACAAGGATATCACCGGCGCGCACTTCCGCACCGATGCGGATGATCCCTCTCTCATCCAGGTCTTTCAGGGCATCATCGCCCACGCCCGGGATATCTCTTGTGATCTCCTCAGGCCCGAGTTTTGTATCTCTTGCCTCTGCCTCATATTCCTCGATATGGACAGAAGTATATACGTCATCCTGTACCAGTCTCTCACTTAAGAGGACCGCGTCCTCGTAGTTGTAGCCTTCCCATGTCATGAAACCGATGAGCGGGTTCTTGCCCAGCGCCATCTCGCCGCCGGATGTGGACGGACCGTCTGCGATGACCTGTCCCTCTTCCACAACATCTCCCTTGTTGACGATCGGTCTCTGGTTGTAGCAGTTGCTCTGGTTGCTCCGCTGGAACTTTGTCAGCCTGTATGACTGCTTTGTCCCGTCCTCGTGGCGGATCACGATCTCCTTGGATGTAGAGCTCTCGACAGTTCCCGCCTTCTCTGCGACCACGCACACGCCGGAGTCAACGGCAGCCTTTACTTCCATACCCGTTCCCACGACCGGAGCTTCCGTCGTAAGGAGCGGCACTGCCTGGCGCTGCATGTTGGATCCCATGAGGGCACGGTTCGCATCGTCGTTCTGCAGGAACGGGATCAGCGCCGTAGCCACGGAGAACACCATCTTCGGGGATACATCCATGTAGTCAAATTTATTTCTCTCGTACTCCTGTGTCTCCTCGCGGTAACGACCGGACACATTCTTGTGTACGAAGTGTCCCTCCTCGTCCAGAGGCGTATTCGCCTGAGCCACATGGTAATTATCTTCCTCATCCGCTGTCATGTAGACAACCTCATCCGTTACGCGCGGATTCTGCGGGTCAGACTTGTCGACCTTGCGGTACGGCGCCTCGACAAACCCGTACTGGTTGATCCTCGCATAGCATGCCAGGGAGTTGATCAGACCAATGTTCGGACCTTCAGGCGTCTCGATGGGGCACATCCTTCCATAGTGGGAGTAATGTACGTCGCGGTCCTCGAATCCGGCACGGTCCCTTGACAGACCGCCGGGGCCCAGTGCGGAGAGACGTCTCTTGTGGGTCAGCTCGCCCAGCGGGTTGTTCTGGTCCATAAACTGGGACAGCTGGGAAGATCCGAAGAACTCCTTCACTGCCGCGGTCACCGGTTTGATATTGATCAGCGACTGCGGGGAGATCCCTTCCTGGTCCTGTGTGGTCATACGCTCGCGCACGACTCTCTCCAGCCTGGACAGACCGATCCTGTACTGGTTCTGGAGCAGCTCGCCCACCGCACGGATACGACGGTTACCCAAGTGATCGATATCATCGTCATTTCCAATTCCATACTCAAGATGAATATTATAGTTAATAGAAGCAAGAATATCTTCCTTCGTGATATGCTTCGGAATCAGGTCGTGGATGTCTCGTCTGATCATACGCTTCATCTCATCGATGTCTCCCGCAGACTCCTCGATAATACCTGCCAATACCGGATAGTATACCTGCTCTGTCACACCGACCTCTTTCGGATCAATGTCGACAACCGCCTGAAGATCCACCATCATATTTGAAAGGATCTTGATATTTCTTGAAGTATCCTCTCCTTCTACCCACAGATACTCAGCAGCAGAGTTCTGGATGGCATCTGCGAGTTCCCGTGTAAGCTTTGTTCCCTTTTCGACTACAACTTCCCCTGTCAACGGGCTGACTACATCTTCTGCCAGAACACAGCCTTTCACACGATTTCTGAGCATCAGTTTCTTATTGAATTTATAGCGTCCTACTTTCGCCAGATCATAGCGTCTCGGATCAAAGAACATGCTGTTGATCAGACTCTCCGCACTGTCTACTGCGAGCGGCTCGCCCGGGCGGATCTTTTTGTACAGCTCTAACAGACCCTCCTGATAGTTCTCAGCAGTGTCCTTTCCAAAGCTTGCAAGGATCTTCGGTTCCTCACCGAACAGGTCAATGATCTCAGCGTTCGTACCGATACCAAGTGCACGGATCAGCACTGT
>DWUV01000127.1 GCA_019120595.1 Candidatus Mediterraneibacter tabaqchaliae
TATATTTGATGAGATAATTAAGGCGTTTAAGGAAGCAAAAGCAGAAAAACAAAACATTGTTTTAACAAGCTTATAGAACGAAGTATAGTAAAACCGATCTGAAGGAAAGGTTTAAGAGGGTGGAAGGATGAGTATTGACTGGAAAAACACGGCAGATGATGACGGGTATGTGGTGATCCGGGAAAAACAAAAGAGAAAGATCTCCAGGCTGTCTGTCCTGGACAGAAATTCCAAAGAGTCTATTTACAGCAGGCTTTTTGAAGAAATAAAAGGAAAGGATACGGATTCAGATGAGTAATGAATTGATCAGCGCGGCGCACAAATACATTATCGACGTTTCTTACGGCATTAACCAGGACGGTTTTATCGCAGTGGGCACTGAGAGTATTGTATACAAGGGGCTGGAGATTAAACGGGACGGCGAGATCCGGTTTTCGTGCGTATTAAAGTTTAAGCCGAGGGCTGTCCGCGTAAACGGGGAGGTCATTGACCGTTTAAGCAGATTTAAAGATGAGGAATGGAAAATATTTGAGGATCTCAAAGACTGCCGGTCTGTCGTCAAGATCAACGATGTCATCGAGGATATGGGTGATTTCAGTGTAAAGTGCAGTTACGTCCCGGGAGGCGAGATCACCAATGAAGGATATTTCTGCGTGGTGGAGGAGTTCATCGACGGGTGGAACCTGGATGAGTTCTGCCGGGAGGAATACTGGAAATTAAGGCGGATCGAACCAGTGGGAAACGGACTGTCCAGGATCGTGAACTACAGCGAATACAGCAATGCTGAAAAGCAGGCTGCCGCAGCAGCCTATAATTATGAAAATATCCTGAAATATCAGGATCAGATCCTGCTCTTTATGATCAATCTCTGTGAGATCATGCAGTATATCACGGAACAGAAGTATGTGCTGCACCTTGATATCAAACCGGAGAATATTATGGTTACCCGCTATGGAAAAGAACTGGTGCTGATCGATTTCGGCAAATCGCGCAGGGTGACCAGGGCGCAGCGGTTCGCGTACAGTGACCAGACCGGGGCGGATTACAGCCGTCCGGAAACGATCGACCGTCTGTATCAGTACGGCACACTGGGATACGCGGCGCCGGAGTGCTATGCAGAGGCGGAGAATGGTTCTGAGTTTCCGTTTTCTTCCGAGTTTGAAAAAGGGAAAATGTCGGTGGAAAGTGATATCTTCTCGGTGGGGGCGGCGTTCTGGGAGTGCCTGAACATCTATGGGCTGGTTACGCAGAACAGTCTGTTTGCCGAAGATTCCCATGCATTCTATCAGAAATATTTCCTGCGGGAGGAGCTGTATACAGGCAGGGACCTGTCCTGCGCATCCCGGTATTATCACAGGAAACTGGAGCAGATCATCAGAAAGTGCACAAGGAAGCGCACCCCGGGATATACGGATCCTGCCAACCGAAAATATTATCATTCTTATACAGAACTGAAAAAGGATCTGGAGGATGCAAAGAACTCAGCGCCGACGATCGTAAAAGAAGAAAACGTAAAAGTGCGCAATGCCTTTCGGATCGGGGGAGTCATGCTTTCCTGTTTCCTGATCTCTCTCATCATCTATGGTATCTACCGGGCGTCCGCGTTCCATATTGCCATGGGAAAATGGGACAGCCTTACCGCGGATTACAATGATACTCAGTTTTACCGGCTGGAGGAGATCGCGAATGACCTGATCGATTCCGCGCGCGCGGACCAGGCGGGCAGCACATATGAAAAGATCGCTGCGTTTACATATGAAGGGAACAATATTTCGGAGTATGAGGCACAGATGCTGACGGAACTGCTGCAGAAGATCAAGGACCCGCAGGCGCTGCCCGGGCGGATCGATGAAATCATGAAGCATGCGGATACCCGCAGATTCCGGGAGATATCCGGCGCTGTGGTTGAATTGGGGGATGTGGACGGCAGCGCAGGCTATGACCTGGCGTACGCCATATACAGTACGGAGTCTGCAAAGACCGGGATACCGGAAGGATATGAGACGCTGATGGAGTATCAGGACAACAGTGAGTTCCGCAGCGCGGTGGTGAAGCTGAAAAATGTCCTGGATAATGATGACTCGATCAGGACGATCGCGGAAACCTACGGGATCACCCGTCAGGAAGTACAGGATTTCTTTAGAACAATTACATTGGAGGAGTGAATATGAAAAAGATATTGAACAGGATCCCGCTCCTGAAGTATGTGGTGACTGCTTTCGCAAAAGGTTTCTGTATCATCGGTGCAGCGCTGGCTGTGCTCTTTGCGATCGGGTACGCTTCCGGGATATACGGCAGGATCGAGAACGCTCTGGATCTGAAATATGACTCGGTGTTTGTGACACTGCCGATCATCCTGTCCGCTGTACTTGCCCTGATCTGCTTTTTCGTCGGGTTTCTGATGTATTTTCATAAGTATAAACGGCAGAAGACAAAGAGCCTGTTCGGCGAGCAGCTCCGGCAGGTGCTGGAACATTCTGAAACCGGCGGACAGAGGGAAGGAGGCAGAGGCGAGTGAAAAGGAAGGGGAGCAGGAAACAGTCCGGAAGACACAGAGGTTTACGGCAGCGGGTGACTGCGGCTGTGATGAGCGTTCTGACGGTCCTGACTATGACCGGGCCGTCCGTGCCGGCTCTTGCCGCGCCGGGAGATCAGCATACAGTGACCTTTGCCGTTACAAATAAGCTGGGCGAGAAAATCCAAGACGCGGATATCACGCTGGAAGACAGCGAGGGCAATGAGATCCCGGCGTCAGATATGAAGGATGATACAGTGATTTTTGAAGGTCTCTATGAAGGCGCCTCCTACCAGTATACAGTGGATGTCGGGGAGGACAGCGGATATGAGGTCCCGGAAGAAAAGACTGAGATCGAGATAGGCGATAAGGATGAGACGGTCCCGGTTGTCCTGTATACAGAACCGCCTGAGTGCAGTGCGGCAGAGGAGGTTTCTGCGGTTTTCGGCGGGAAAGCGGTGCTTTCTGTAGTTTCTCAGGGGGAGGAGCCGGTATCTTACCAGTGGTATTTCGGAGAGGAAAAACTGGAAGGCGAGACAGAGGCTTCTCTGGTGATCGATCCTGTGACGCTTGATGATGAAGGGACCTATGTCTGTACGGTTGAGACCGCGCTTTCGGACAAGGCAGTACAGGAGATCAGGCTGCAGGTCCAGCCGGCTGAACCTGAAATAAAACTGGATGTGCAGAATGTTCCGCTCCTGCCGTCCTGGGTGAATCTTACAGCGACAGTATCCCACCCGGACAGCGGATCGGCAGAAAAGCCGGAAGGCGAAGTGGAGTTCTATATAGACGGCGAATATGAGGATTCAAGACCCCTGCGCAATGGAAAGGCAGAACGGAAATACGTGCGGCTCGGGTCTGACGACAGGCATACCGTGTACGCAAAGTATATCAGTGCAGATGAAAGGAAATACAAATCTGGCGAGTCGGATCCGCAAATGTATGGAAAAAGGCTTCCCGTGGAGGGTGCGGACTATACGGCTGCTGAACCGGATGGCGCGACCGGCTGGTACAATGCGGAACACCCGCTTATCCTTACGGCCATATCCGACGGAGAATTTGACCGGATATGGGACGGCGGGGCATGGGTGGAGCAGATGACCGTCACAGAGGAGGGCGAGGGCCGGGAGATAACCATCCGGATGAAAAATTCCGAGACGGGGAAAGAGACGGATCCGGGTTCCTATAGATACAGCCTGGATCTGCAGGCTCCGTACAAGATCGGGATGTCCGCGCCGGATTTCCGGAATTACGACAGGCGTACAGACACATATGAGATCGAATTCACTGCCGTTGACGATCTGTCAGGAGTATCCTCGGTCACATGGTATGACGCCGGGGGAAAAGCGCATGAGGCTGGATACCGGGACGGGAAGTTCGTCGCGGAAATGACTGCGGAAGAGTGGAAGAGCGTCCGCCGGATCGAGGTGTCGGACAGAGCCGGCAATACAGGCGAAAGAACAGAGATCGGAAACCGGTATATTGAGATTGCCTACCCCGGGGCGGACCGGATCACTGACCAGGAGGGAGACGAGACGGACAGTGATCAGGCAGGCAGGGAATCCAGATTTTTTTATCAGGAGTCTCAGATCACGGTATCAGTGACAGCGTCAGACGGCGCTGTGCCGGCGGAAGGTTTCCACATCTTCAAAAATGGTGTGGAAGAACCGGTCTCTGTTGAATTCACAGAGGACCCGGGAACCGGGCTTTTTTCCGGGGAAGTGCTGCTGAGTACTGAGGGCGCATATTCGCTGTCCGTTCAGGCGGAGGGATATACGGTCTTCAGCAGTGAATATGCCGGGGCAGCCTGTGGAAACGGTTATGCGTCCTGTGAACATATTCTTGATAAGACAGAGCCGGTCATCGAACTGTCCTACACGCCGGACGCCCTGCCTGATGGCATGACGGGCTTCGGCCAGGTGCGGACAGCCACAGTGACAGTACGTGAGCCGAATTTCAGGCCGGATGAGCTGGGATTTACGGAGTTCTCTGCGGAGGATATCAACGGGGACGCCCTGGAATCAGAAAAACGGCTGAGAAAAGAGCTGGAATCCGCGCTGAGGATGGCAGACTGGAAAGAGGAAAACGGAGTGTATACAGCGGAAAATGTCCTGGAATTTGACACGGATGCAGTGTACAGCTTTGAGATCGGGTGTACAGATCTGGCGGGAAATACCGGAACATATAAGGAGGAGCCGTTCTCAGTCGACCGGACAGCGCCGGAAGGGCTTGAAATAGTATATGACACAAATCCGATCAGCGCCATCCTGCATGTCCTGTCTCTTGGATTTTATAATCCTTCGGTAACAGTTACCCTTTCCGCAGAGGACGAGATCTCGGGCATCGGGTACTTCAGCTGGACGTACGAGAGGGAGGACGGCGCAAGTACGACAGGGAATCCGGAGAGAGAGGAAGGACAGATCAGCTGGACGGATGAAAACTTCATCAGTCAGAGTAAGGGAAAAAAGGCTGTGGCATCCTTTAAACTCAGCGGGAGTGAGGCAAAGCAGTACCGCGGCAGCATCAGTTTTACCGTGACAGATAAGGCGGGAAATACAAGCAGGGTCCATGACAGCAGCGGCGCCGTAAGGCAGGAAGACGGAAGCCTGGCTGAGGCGGAAAACGGACATGTGGTCATCGTGGATACCATTGCGCCAAAGCGCACGGTCAGATATCCGCAGCCGCAGAAGATCCGCGACCGTGAGACCATGGAGCCGTACACCGGGGACCTGGCTGAATACGCGAACCTCGAAAACACAGGGTCCATCCTGTACTATGACCATACATGCAGGGACGGTATCCTGGCTGAGGTGACGATAGAGGAGGCAAACTTCTATGAGGAAGATGTGAAGATCTTTGTCAATGGCGAGGAATATCACATCGACGGCTGGAGGACACAGGGGGATGAGCGGACAGGGTATATTGAGCTGACAGAAGACGGAACATATTCCATTGATATCACATATACAGACCGCTCCGGAAATGAGATGGCATCATACCATTCGGAACGGATCGTGCTGGACCGTACCCCTCCGGAGGTTGAAAAATATGAGTTTATCCCCGCCGCGGCTGACGGAACGGCAGAGACCTCGGATTTTATCGAATATCTGGAATACGGATATTATTTTAAAACGGATTTCGACGTCGTAGTGACGGCATCGGATACGGTTTCAGGAATGGACCGGATCGACTACCGCCTGGTTTCCTATGAAAACGGGGAAAAGAAAGCAGAGACAGCCGGAAGTGCGCCTGTGAGCGAAGGGAAAGCGCGGATTTCCGTTCCATCGGGATTTAAGGGACAGATTTACGCGGAAGGGTTTGACAATGCGGGGAACAGCTCTGAGGAAGTCACGTCACGCGCATTTGTCATGGACGGCAGCGCGCCGGAAGTCGAGATCGCCGACGGAAATTCAACAGAGTATACAGATGCCGGGGGCAATGCACTGTATGTGTCGGATATCAGCATTACGGTTTCTGTTACAGACCGGACCTCAGGCATCCGGGAGATCGTATACGCCCAGTCTTCGGAAAAGGGCGCGGCAGAGCGGAAGATTACCCTGGATAATACCGGATACAGGGCCGGAGACCAGCTTGAGGACGGCTGGCTTGTGGCGGAGACGGATGAGAACCTTGTCACAAAGGTATCCAGGACATTTGTATATCAGACAGATGACAATGATATCGTATTATCGGTTTCGGCATCTGACAGAGCCGGAAATGAAGCTGATACCGTATCGAGCAGGCGGTTTACCATTGACAAAACAGCGCCTGTGATCGACGTGGTGTTCCGGGATGACGATGACACTGACCTTTATTACAATGCGGATCGGATCGCGGATGTGACTGTGACAGAACGCAATTTTGACGAAGAACTCATAAACACTGCTATCACCAATGAAATCGGCGATGTGCCGGAGGCGGTATTTACAAAAGTATCCGAAGATACATACACAGCACAGATCGTCTTTGACGAGGGAGACTATACGTTTGAGATAACGGGATCTGACCTCGGGGGACATGAGGCGGCTGTGAATTACGCAGGGGGAAATGAACATCTCTTTTATGTTGACAAAACGACTCCTGCCGTTACGGATAATTTCGCTGAATTCAGTAAACCGCAAACGGAAAACAGCTTTCAAAAAGAAAAGAATGTGTCCATTTCTGTCATAGAGCACCATTTTGACCCGGATCTGATGGGGCTGCGCGTGTACGCGAAGGAAGCCGGGGCGGAGCACTCCGCTGACCGGATGGAGGATGTGACGGACAGCATGGTCAGTGCGGGACAGTGGAAGGATGATGGAGATGTCCATACACTTACTTTTGAAGTAGGCGCGGAGGCGGTCTACCGGATCGAAATGACGCCTTCGGATCTGGCTGGAAATACATCAGATCCCCGGTCAACCGTGGTCTTTGAGATCGATACGACAGCGCCGGTGATCGAAAAAAGGAACGGGAACTATGTCAGTCCGGATGATACGGAGTTCCTGGATATCTATGCTTACGACAGAGCCGGAGAGCCTGCGCCGACCTTGGAATTCAGCGACGCGAATATCGAGTATCTGGAGTATTCCCTGACCGTCTGGAAGCCGGACTATACCAGCTTTGAAGCTGCGGTCGTCATGGAGCCGGTGAAGGTCTATCCGGACGGAGATGCAGGGCAGGAGGGCATCCTGAACGGCGGGAAGTTTGAAGTGCCTGATTTTACCGAAGACGGAGTGTATGCGCTTGAAGTGACGGCGGTGGACACAGCGGGCAACCGAAGCGAGCTGAATGTGAGTACTTATGCCAGAGAGACAGAGCAGGATGTGCTCGCCTTTATCCTGGACAGCAATGTGGAAAGAGAGTCCGGGCTGTATTCCTTCCAGTATGAGGACGGCACTCCCATCAGC
This sequence comes from Candidatus Mediterraneibacter tabaqchaliae, assembly GCA_019120595.1. Taxonomy (GTDB): domain Bacteria; phylum Bacillota; class Clostridia; order Lachnospirales; family Lachnospiraceae; genus Mediterraneibacter; species Mediterraneibacter tabaqchaliae. Next base: position 7,405 of record DWUV01000127.1, read on the forward strand.
ATGCGGCCGGACAGCTTTGAGGATCTGGATATCCTTGTGATGGCAAAGGCAGGGACAGACGTGGATGTCGTATTGAGGGACATGAACGCAGAAGAAATGTCCACGAGCACACAGGTGACAGCAGATGACAGCATCCATGGTTTCACTGTGTACAACTATACCCTGAAGTCAGACTTTTTCCGCGACAGGTTTGATGATGATACAGATACGAATCTGTATCTGTCGGTGAAAAACGAGGGGAAAAGGGTGGACCTTGGAGAGATGCATATCGACAGTGCTGTGCCGGTGTGTGAGCTCCCGGAGGAGTTTTCATCATGGCACTGGTATTTCGGAGACGGCGGACGGACTGTGACTCTCACCGGTATCAGTGAACTGCTGGATGAAAATGAGACCAGGATCTATGACAATGGGAGTGAAAGATCCTTTGTCTATTCGCCGGAAGAAGGCACGCTGACCTTTACGCTGGAAAGGGGCTGGCACAATATAGGGATCGCTCTGAGCGATACCGCCGGAAATATTAATTATATCCAGGAAAGGACGAATATTTATATCGGATATTTCTGGCTGTGGGTGCTCCTGCTGATCTGTCTTTTGACCGCGGCGGCAGCGGCGGGGACTGTTCTTGTATACCGGTATCGCGGTCAAAAGATGAAAGAGAAGTAGGAAGGACGGGGAAGGATCACTTGCTGTCCCCGGAGGGGGATCAGTCGGAAAAAGGGATCCCGCTCTTAGCGGAAGGCGTCCTTTATCAGAAAAACGTACGTAGTTTGCCGATCGCGCTCTTCTCGATGCGTGAGACGTAAGAGCGGGAAATCCCTAACTGTCTGGCGATTTCCCGCTGGGTGTATTCTTCTCCGTTATAAAGTCCATACCGCATTTTTAAAACGAGCTTTTCTCTTTGGGAAAGCTCGTTTTCGACTTTTTCGTAGAGTTTCTGGATGTTTTCTTTGAGACAGATCTTTTCCGGGACATCGGCCTCGTCAGTCTCGATGATGTCGTAGAGTTTGATCTCATTGCCCTCCCGGTCAGTGCCGATGGGTTCGTAGAGGGAGATTTCTTTTGCGGACTTCTTTTTGGCGCGCAGATGCATGAGGATCTCATTTTCCACGCACCGCGACGCATACGCGGCAAGGCGGTTCCCTTTCTCCGGGTTGAAAGTGACGACAGCCTTGATCAGTCCGATCGTCCCGATAGAGAGCAGGTCTTCAGGGTCTTCCTCCAGGTTCTGATATTTTTTGATCACATGGGCCACGAGCCTTAGGTTTCGTTCGATGAGGATGTGCTTTGCATTGAGGTCTCCCTCTGTATATCTCTGGATGTAATATTTCTCTTCCGAAGCGGTGAGAGGACTGGGAAATGATTTCAAGACGGCACCTCTTAGCACATTTGATATAGTGTATGAAAAAAACAGGCGGTTCGTGCTTTTCCAAGTGAAAGAAGGACAGTGTGCAGGATCCGGAAGCTGGGAAGGACAGAGAAGCGGGTATCCGAAAATGATGTATAGAAATATCCTGATTTGAGGTACCGCTGTTCCCTGCGTTGACACACAGAGAAGAGTGGTCTATGATAGACATACATTCCCGGGGATATCCTTTTCCCGGTAATCTTACCCAAAACGGGTGTCTGGCCGCATCGGCCGGAAATTCAGTTATTTGGTGAAGAAGTGGTGTTTGGCTTGTATTTTTGACTTGACGGATTGGGACAGGAAACTCATGCGAAAGGAGTACAGATGAGTTTCAGTACGATCTTATCCGCTGCCATTGATGGTCTGGGAGTGGAGCTTGTCCGTGTTGAGGCGGACGTATCGAACGGACTGCCCATATTTCATATGGTGGGCTATCTGTCATCGGAGGTAAAAGAGGCGGGGGAGAGGGTGAGGACCGCGATCCGGAATTCGGGATATGATTATCCGGCGAAGCGGACTGTTATCAACCTGTCGCCCGCGACACTGAGGAAAAGAGGCGCGTCTTTTGACCTGCCGATCGCAGTGGCGATCATGGCATCTCTGGGGCAGGTCAGTCCGGGGGCGGCGAAAGGATGCCTGATCACAGGGGAACTGGGGCTGGACGGCAAGGTGAGGAAGGTGCCCGGAGTACTGCCTGTGGTCATGGAAGGGAAGAAAAACGGCATCACCCGTTTCCTCGTTCCGCGGGAGAACAGGGCGGAGGGAGCGCTTGTGAAGGATGTGGAAGTGATCGGCGTGGGGAGCCTGCAGGAAGCTGTGGCTGTCCTTTCCGAAGGAGGCCTGCCGGAAAACAGGCAGGAACCGGAAGCGTACGGTGCCTGGGAGGAGGAATTCCCGGATTTCGCGGATATCAGAGGGCAGGAAAATGTCAAGCGGGCGGCGGAGATCGCTGTGGCAGGCGGGCATAACCTGCTGATGATCGGTCCGCCCGGGAGCGGCAAGTCTATGACTGCAAAGTGCATCGCTGGCATCCTGCCGCCGCCGGATATGGAGGAGAGCCTGGAGATCACAAAGATATACAGTGTGCTGGGGATGCTGGACGAGCAGTCGCCGCTCATAAAGAAGAGGCCCTTCCGGGAAGTGCACCATACAGCGACCCGGGCGGCGCTGATCGGAGGCGGGATCGTTCCGCGGCCGGGAGAGATCAGTCTGGCGCACGGCGGGATCCTCTTCCTGGATGAGCTGCCGGAATTTCGGAAGAGCGTGATCGAAGTGCTGCGCCAGCCCCTGGAGGAAAAGAGTGTGCAGATCTCGCGTACATACGGAAATTATCGGTTCCCGGCGGATTTTATCCTGGTAGCGGCTATGAATCCGTGTCCCTGCGGATGTTATCCGGATATGAAAAAATGCACATGCACGCCTGCGCAGATCCACATGTACCTGAGCAGGATCAGCCGGCCTTTCCTGGACCGGATCGATCTGTGCGTGGAAGCGCCCCGGGTGGAGTACAGGCATCTTGCCGATGAGACAAAAGGGGAGCGCTCCGCATCCATCCGGAAACGTGTCTGCCGCGCCCGGGAAATACAGAAGGAGCGGTATAAAGGGACAAAGATCGTGACAAATTCCAGGCTCCAGGGGAATGAGATAAAGTATTACTGTACTCTCGGGAAAAAAGAGCGCGCACTGATGGAGCAGGCATACACAGTGATGGGGCTGACCGCAAGGGGATATCACCGTATCATCAGGACCGCGCGTACGATCGCTGACCTGGAAGGAGAAGAGAGGATCAGGGAGCGCCATCTGAAGGAAGCAGTGGGCTACCGGGTGATGGATGAAAAATACTGGCAGAGATAGGAGATGTGGATGATGAAATATGAATACTGGCTTGCATGCCTGAAAGGCATCTCATCAGGGAAAAAAACACTTCTGAGAGAGCGCGCCGGGACGGCGGAGGCTCTATATTATATAGAAGAAACACAGATGGAAGGATTTGAGTTCTTGAATGAGACGGAGCGAAATACAATAGTGCAGACAAGGAAGCAGTGGGATGTGGAGAGAGAATATGATGCAGCGGCAAAAAAAGGGATCCGGTTTGTGCCATGGTTTTCCGAGGACTATCCCAGGTGTCTGAAAGGGATCCCTGATTATCCGTATGCGCTCTATGTCAGGGGGAGCCTGCCGGGGACACAGACCAGGAGGGCAGCGGTCATAGGGGCGCGCAGGTGCACCCCGTATGGGGAGAAATATGCGGTTGAGTTTGCACGGGCGCTGGCAGAGATGGGGGTGGAGATCATCAGCGGAATGGCAAGAGGGATCGATGGAATGGGACACCGGGGAGCGCTCCTGGGCGGTGGGAAGACCTATGCTGTACTTGGCTGCGGCGTGGATGTATGCTATCCCAAAGAGCATATCGGGCTGTATACGGATATCCTGGAACAGGGCGGAGGGATCCTGTCTGAACAGCCGCCCGGGACTCCGCCGCTGGCTCATCATTTCCCGGCGCGGAACCGGATCATCAGCGGGCTGTCCGATGCGGTGCTCGTGATGGAGGCGGGAAGGAAGAGCGGATCTCTGATCACGGTGGATATGGCGCTGGAACAGGGGCGCGACGTATATGCGCTGCCGGGGCCTGTAAACAGTTCCCTGAGCGACGGCTGCAACCGGCTGATCCGCCAGGGAGCAGGGATCCTTTTGTCCCCGGAAGACCTGGCGGAGGAATGGGGACTGGATGGAAATGCCCTGCGCCCGGCAGGGACTGCGCCGGGCAAAAAGGCGGGGAAAAATGAAAAAGAGCTTGAAACAGAAGAAAAATTGGTGTATAGTTGTCTCGGTTTGTATCCCAAGGGCGTGGATCAGGTGGCGGCGGAGACGAAGCTGGACATCAAGTCCGTGATGGAGCTGCTGGTCACTCTGGAATTAGAGGGATACATCAGAGAAATATCAAAAAATCAGTATATTATAGCCCGGTATTGATGGAGGATTTAGATTTATGGCACATTATCTGGTTATCGTGGAGTCTCCTGCGAAAGTGAAGACGATCAAAAAGTTCCTGGGAAGCAGCTATACGGTTGCCGCGTCGCAGGGACATGTGCGCGATCTGCCGAAAAGCTCGCTGGGAATCGATATAGAGCACGATTACGAACCAAAATACATCACGATACGCGGGAAAGGGGATATCCTCGCGGCGCTGAGGAAGGAAGTCAAAAAGTCGGACAAAGTCTTTCTCGCGACCGACCCTGACCGGGAAGGAGAGGCTATTTCCTGGCATCTTGCGGCTGCATTGAAGCTGGATAAGAAAAAAATGCGCCGGATCACATTCAATGAGATCACAAAGAATGCAGTGAAAGCATCTCTGAAAGCAGCGAGAGATATCGACATGAATCTGGTGGATGCCCAGCAGGCAAGACGTATCCTTGACCGTATGGTCGGATACCGTATCAGCCCTCTGCTCTGGGCAAAGGTGAAGAGAGGCCTGAGCGCCGGGCGTGTGCAGTCGGTTGCTCTCCGCCTGGTGGCGGACAGGGAGGATGAGATCAATGCGTTCATCCCGGAGGAGTACTGGACCCTGGACGCTGTTCTGAAGGTCAAAGGAGAAAAGCGTCCTCTCACGGCAAAATTTTACGGAACGGATAAGAAGAAAATGACGATCCGCTCAGAAGAAGAACTCAATGAGATCTTAAAGCAGGTTGAGAATGCGGACTTTAAGATCACGGATATCAAGACCAGCGAGCGCATCCGCAGGGCGCCGCTTCCGTTTACTACCAGTACGCTCCAGCAGGAGGCGGCAAAGGCGCTGAACTTCGGGACTCAGAAGACGATGCGGATCGCGCAGCAGCTGTATGAAGGCGTGGATATCAAAGGAAACGGCACGGTCGGTGTGATCACCTATCTCCGTACGGATTCCACCAGGATCGCGGATGAGGCGGATGCTTCTGCGCGGGCCTATATTTCTTCTGTCTACGGAGACGAATATGCAGCGGAAGGGCAGGAGTCGAAAAATGACGGGAAAAAGATCCAGGATGCCCACGAAGCGATCCGTCCGACAGATATCAGCCGGACGCCTGCATCCCTGAAAGAATCCCTTACCAGGGATCAGTTCCGCCTTTATCAGCTGATCTGGAAGCGGTTCGCTGCCAGCCGTATGGCTCCCGCGCGCTATGAGTCTACTTCCGTGAAGATCGGGGCAGGGGATTACTGTTTTGCAGTGGCAGCGTCCAAGCTTTTGTTCGAAGGCTTCCGTTCCGTGTATACGGAGGCAGATGAAGAGAAGGAAGAGAGCAATGTCCTTGTCGGGGGACTGACCATGGATTCTGTACTCACAAAGGAAAGCCTTGACCCGAAACAGCATTTCACACAGCCGCCGGCGCATTATACGGAAGCGAGTCTCGTAAAGACGATGGAAGAACTCGGGATCGGACGCCCCAGTACGTATGCGCCTACGATCTCCATCATCCTGGGACGGCGCTATGTAACGAAAGAGGCAAAGAACCTTTACCTCACAGAGATCGGAGAAGTAGTCAACAATATCATGAAACAGTCCTTCCCGAGCATTGTAGATGTGAATTTTACGGCGAATATGGAAGGGCTCCTCGATATGGTAGAGGAAGGCAAGGTCGAATGGAAAGAGATCATCCGCAATTTCTATCCGGATCTGGACGAGGCGGTAAAAAAAGCTGAAGAAGAGCTGGAAAGCGTAAAGATCGAGGATGAGGTAACCGATGTGATCTGCGAGGAATGCGGCAGGAATATGGTCATTAAATACGGTCCTCACGGGAAATTCCTTGCATGTCCCGGTTTCCCGGAGTGCAGGAATACAAAGCCGTATCTGGAGAAGATCGGCGTGCCGTGCCCTGTCTGCGGGAAAGATGTGGTCGTCCGTAAGACAAAGAAGGGCAGGAAATATTACGGATGCGAGGATAATCCGGAATGTGAATTTATGTCCTGGCAGAAGCCGTCCACGGAGAAATGCCCGGAATGCGGCGGATATATGGTTGAAAAAGGTAATAAGCTTGTCTGTGCCAACGAAAAATGTGGGTATGTGACAAGTCTTAACCGAAAAAAAGAATAAAACAATGGCAGAATTGTATTGCTATTCAGAAAATTGTGTGTTAGCATAGATGTGTATATTACTATAGTAAGATTTGTATATACAATTACTCGTTGATAAATAATATTCGGAGGAAATGATGAGCGTACAACTATTAGACAAAACAAGAAAGATCAATAAGCTGCTTCATAACAACAATTCGAGCAAGGTGGTATTCAACGATATCTGTGCAGTCCTCACGGAAATTCTTGATTCCAATGTGCTGGTAGTCAGCCGGAAGGGGAAGATACTCGGTGTGAGCAAGTCCCAGGCTGTCAGAGAGATCCATGAACTGATCACGGAATCCGTGGGTTCTCATATCGATCCTATGCTTAATGAGCGGCTTTTGAGCATCCTCTCTACCAAGGAGAATGTAAATCTTGAGACGCTCGGATTTTCTGCGGAAGCGGTCCAGGGGTGCCAGGCGATCGTCACACCGATCGATATTGCCGGGGAGCGCCTGGGGACGCTGTTCATTTACAAGCAGGACTCCACATACTCCATAGATGATATCATTCTCAGTGAATACGGGACAGCAGTGGTAGGCCTGGAGATGCTGCGCTCCGTGAATGAGGAGAGTGCGGAAGAGACGAGGAAGGAGCATATCGTACAGTCTGCGATCAGCACCCTGTCTTTCTCAGAGCTGGAAGCGATCATACATATCTTTGATGAGCTGGGAGGAACAGAAGGGATCCTGGTGGCAAGCAAGGTGGCAGACCGCGTTGGGATCACACGTTCGGTGATCGTCAATGCGCTCAGGAAGTTTGAGAGCGCCGGCGTGATCGAGTCCCGTTCTTCCGGGATGAAAGGAACGTATATCAAAGTCTTAAATGACTATGTATTTACAGAGCTTGAAAAGATCAGAAAAGAGCGGATGTAGTCAGGAGGGCGGCGGCAATGTATGAAGGCAATCCTGTTGATCTGCGGATGGAGAAGACAATTTCCGCAGACGGAATCTTTGATGAAGCGACCCGGCAGTGCAGGGTATACAAATACGACCCGGAAGAGGATCATATCTATCTGGAACTGAAAGATGATGAACTCACCGCGATATCCCTGGATGCAAAATACAGGTGTTACATTTCTACGCGGACAGAACTTCTCTACTGCACCGGAGTTGTGAAAGAACGGTATTGCAGAGAAGACCGGAAGGTCCTCAAATTTCGGATCGAAAATGGCTTTTACAATGTATATGAAGGAAGACGGATGACAAAGCGTGCCTGAGCGGCGCGCTTTATTTTTGTGAAAAAAGTGTGAACGGGGTCAGACCCCACCGGGATGAAAATTCTGACAATTTTCCTGGCGGAGGTCAGACCCCGTTTGCATTTATAAAAACCTTATAAACCAGGTTGACAAATGGAAATGGGAGTGCTATTTTATATTCGTGGGGTTTAGCACTCGTAAGAAATGAGTGCTAACAAGAAAAGCTTAAGGAGGAATTACAATGAAGTTAGTACCGTTGGGTGACAAAATTGTTTTAAAACAGTTAGAAGCAGAAGAGACAACAAAATCCGGTATCGTACTGCCGGGACAGGCGAAAGAGAAACCGCAGGAAGCAGAAGTTATCGCTGTTGGTCCGGGCGGAAATATAGATGGCAAAGAAGTTGTAATGCAGGTGAAGCCGGGCGACAAAGTGATCTATTCCAAATACGCAGGAACAGACGTAGAACTCGACGGTGAGGAATACATCATCGTAAAACAGAATGACATCCTTGCGATCGTAGAGGCATAAAACACTTAGCGAGGTCTTGTCGAGCTTAGTGTTTTAGCCGATACTCCGAGCGAAGGCGAGGAGGATCATCCACAGACACTTAGCGAGGGCTGATCAAGACCTGTTTTGAAACAGACAGTCAAAGAATAATAGAAGGAGATGTATTGACATGGCAAAGGAAATCAAATACGGAGCTGAAGCCAGAGCAGCCTTGGAGAAAGGTGTAAATCAGTTGGCGGATACAGTAAAGGTGACACTCGGACCGAAAGGAAGAAACGTAGTTCTCGACAAATCATTTGGTGCGCCGCTGATCACGAACGACGGTGTTACGATCGCAAAAGAGATCGAACTGGAGGACGGATTCGAGAATATGGGAGCACAGCTGATCAGAGAAGTCGCTTCCAAGACAAATGATGTAGCCGGAGACGGTACGACAACAGCTACAGTCCTGGCACAGGCTATGGTTCATGAGGGAATGAAGAACCTGGAAGCAGGAGCAAATCCGATCGTCCTGAGAAAAGGTATGAAAAAGGCGACAGACAAGGCTGTTGAGGCGATCCACTCTATGAGCAGCAAAGTAAAAGGCAAAGACCAGATCGCAAGAGTCGCAGCAGTTTCCTCAGGGGATGAAGCTGTAGGCCAGATGGTGGCTGACGCGATGGAGAAAGTCTCCAATGATGGTGTTATCACGATCGAAGAGTCCAAGACAATGCAGACAGAGCTGGATCTGGTAGAAGGTATGCAGTTTGATCGTGGATATATTTCCGCTTATATGGCAACAGATATGGAGAAGATGGAAGCAGTGCTTGATGATCCGTATATTCTCATCACTGACAAGAAAATCTCCAATATCCAGGATATCCTTCCGCTTCTCGAGCAGGTTGTACAGTCAGGGGCAAGGCTTCTGATCATCGCTGAGGATATCGAGGGAGAGGCTCTCACAACTCTTATTGTCAACAAGCTGCGCGGAACATTTAACGTAGTAGCAGTAAAGGCTCCGGGATACGGCGACAGAAGAAAAGAAATGCTTCAGGATATCGCGATCCTGACAGGCGGACAGGTGATCTCCGAAGAGCTTGGGCTTGATCTGAAAGAGACGACAATGGATCAGCTTGGACGCGCGAAATCCGTTAAGGTCCAGAAAGAGAACACAGTGATCGTTGACGGCTGCGGAGATAAGAGTGCGATCAACGACAGGATCGCTCAGATCAAAAAAGCAATTGAAGAGACGACATCTGACTTTGACAGAGAAAAGCTCCAGGAAAGACTTGCAAAACTGGCAGGCGGCGTAGCGGTTATCCGTGTGGGCGCAGCGACAGAGACTGAGATGAAAGAGGCAAAACTCCGCATGGAGGATGCGCTTAATGCAACAAGGGCAGCAGTTGAGGAAGGTATCATCGCAGGCGGCGGTTCCGCATATATCCACGCTGCAAAAGAAGTTGCAAAACTGACAGAGGAACTGGACGGCGACGAGAAGACAGGCGCAAGGATCATCCTGAAAGCTCTGGAGGCTCCGCTTTATCAGATCGCTGCAAATGCAGGACTTGAGGGCGCTGTCATTGTAAACAAGGTAAAAGAGTCAGAGCCGGGTATCGGATTCGACGCATACAAAGAAGAGTATGTAGATATGGTAGAGGAAGGCATCCTCGATCCGGCAAAAGTTACGAGAAGCGCACTTCAGAATGCGACCAGCGTTGCATCAACGCTGCTGACGACAGAGTCTGTTGTATCCACGATCAAAGAGCCTGCTCCGGCAATGCCGGCAGGAGGCGCAGGCGGAATGGGTATGATGTAAAATCTGGATTTGCGGGGGAACCGTTCTGTCGGCTAAACGTCCGAAACCCGTCGGTTTGATGCGGGTCGTTTTCGCGGCGGACGGGGATATGGCTCAGGTTCCAGCTCCGTAATCTGGGAAAGACGTAAAAGGGAGAAAGCATGGCTAAAAGCAATTGTCCGGCGGAAGATTCGGCTCCGCCTCAGGCATCCGCCGGACAATTAACGCCATGCTTTCTCCCTTTAAGTCTTTCCGGCAGATTACTCCAAGTCACCGTCGCCATATCCCCG
>DWUV01000128.1 GCA_019120595.1 Candidatus Mediterraneibacter tabaqchaliae
GAGCAGGCGTTTCAGCATGCGGCGGATGTGCCGAATCTGGATTTCCTTGCACTGACCGACCACTCCAACTCCTTTGAGGGACAGAGCGGACTTCCCAGCGCAGGGACGACGCACCTTGGTGATGAGAATGCAGAGGAAGTAAATGCTTCCTGGGCGGAAGGACGCGAGGGCGCGAGAGCAATCACCGCGCAGGAAGGCGACTTCGTCGGGATCTACGGATTCGAAATGACCTGGTCCGGCGGCGCTCCGGGACATATCAATACCTTCAATTCCGAAGGATTTGAAAACAGAAACGCAGCTCCTTACAAGAAGGGCGACAACTATGAAGTGCTTGAAGCATATTATGACACGCTGAACGCGAATCCGGAGACCATCTCCCAGTTCAACCACCCGGGTGACACCTTCGGTGATTTCATGGACTTCGCGCTCTATGATCCGGTGACCGACAATCAGATCACGCTGATCGAGGTGGGCAACGGCGAGGGAGCCATCGGAAGCTCCGGATACTTCCCGTCCTACAGCTACTACACCAGAGCCCTTGACAAGGGCTGGCACGTGGCTCCGACCAACAATCAGGATAACCATAAAGGAAACTGGGGCGATTCCAACACGGCGAGAAGCGTGGTGCTCTCCGACGGACTTTCTGAGGAAGCAATCTACGACGGTATGAAGAATTACCGCGTGTACGCGACGGAGGATAACGATCTGTCCATTCTGTATTCCCTGAATGGAAATGCTATGGGATCCATCCTTGACGAGCAGGAAAAGATCCATATCACAGCAGAGATTTCCGATCCGACGGACACAGCCGGCGAGACGAAGGTGGAAGTCATCGTAAACGGCGGACAGACGCTGGCGGAGAAGACATTTTCCGGTGGCAGCGCGACAGTAGAGTTTGACAATCTTTCTACAGGATATGGTTACTATTATCTGAGAGTGACACAGACGGACAAGAATATCGCCGTGACTGCTCCGGTATGGACCGGTGAGAGCGTAAACGCGGGTATCTCCAATACATCCAGCGATGTGGCGATGCCGATCAAGGGCGATGAGATCCAGATCTCCAGCCAGATCTTCAACAACTTAAGCGACGACATGACAGTTACTTCTCTGACCTACACGATGGAAGGCCAGACAGAGCCGTTCCACACGGCAGACGCAGCAGCGATTGGAGAGAACGGAGTGATCGGCGCAAGGGCATCCTATGAATATTCCTTCCCGTACACGGCGGAGCAGGCAGGCGGATTTAATATCAATGCCGAACTGAAAGCTACCATCGGCGGGGAAGAGTATACCTTCACAGATGTGCTCAAGCTGAGCGTATCCGATCCGTCCATTGCCACAAAAGTACTGGTGGACGGCACACATTACAATGATTATGTAAACGGATATTATTCCGGAAACATGACTAACTTTATTAACATGGGAACTTCCGACAACATCCAGGTGAAGATCGTGCAGCCGGGGGAGGAAGTGACTGCGGATATGCTGGAAGACGTGGCGCTCTTCATGATCTCTGCGCCGCTGAAATACACCAGCGACTACACCGGAGACGCGCAGCCCAGCACATTTGAGGACAGCTTTATCCAGGTGGTCAGCGACTACGTAAATGGCGGCGGCACGGTGGTTGTCTGCGGTCTGGCGGACTACCAGGATGCCAACAGCGGACTGCCGTACACCTCTTATGCACAGGCGAACGCGCTGCTGGAGGGCATCGGTTCTACCATGCGCATTAATGACGATGAGCTGATCGATCAGGATGAGAACGGAGGACAGCCGTACAGACTTTATTTTGATGACTTTAACTATGAGAGTACTGATCCGGCGGTCCAGAGCATTCTGGCAGGCGTGAAAGAATCCGGACTGGCATACAGCTCTTACTCCGGATGCTCCGTCAGCGTGGGTGAGGGAGAGGCCATTGTATACGGACATGACACCACCTATTCCATCAACAGCAAGGCTCCGGCACAGGGACATGACAAGCCGGTATTGAGCTACAGCGCGGAATATGATCCGAATACGGCAGTCGTACAGAAGGGCGATGTAGTATCCATGGCTACTGAGACAGTGGGAGAAGGCCGCGTCTATGCATGCGGAACCGTATTTTGCTCCAACTTTGAAGTGGCAGCGGAGGATCAGGTATCCTACGCCAACGGCATCATGGCGCAGAATCTCTTGAGCAGTGTGAAAGCAGAGCCTGTGATCAGCACGATCCAGGAGGCCCGCGCAGGAGCGGACGGAGAAGTGTTTACCGTAGTCGGGACCGTGGCAAACGGAACTGCCGAGAGTGGAAATGCGTTCTTCAACACCATTTACATCCAGGATGAGGAAGGCAACGGGATCAACGTATTCCCCATCGACGACAGCAATATCCGCCGCGGCGACCAGGTACAGGTGACCGGATCTGTCAGCGGGTACATCGGGGACAAACAGCTGTCAGCCATCAATGTGACCGTGCTCGAGGGGAACAAGGATGTGGTGATCACGGATACGACTACGAAGGAAGCCAATGATTATGAGACCAACTTCGGTAAACTTGTCCGGGTAAAAGGTGAAGCCACAGCAGTTACCATGGCAGGCGGCATTGTGGAGAGCATCACCGTACAGGATGACAGCGGCGAAGCGTGCAGGGTGTTCATCGACGGATATATCACATACTCAGACGAGGCTTCACAGGCTCTGGAAGAATTTGTAAAAGAGGGCGCATATATCAGCGCAGTGGGATTTGTATCTCACGATGCGGAGGGTAACCGCCTGAGAGTCCGTGACCGCTCCGAGATCCTTCCGGCAGAAGAAGGCGAAGAGCCGGCGCCGGGCGGAGATCAGCCGGGCAGCGAAACAGATCGGCCGGGCAGCGGACAGCAGGACGGTAATACGCAGACCGACGGCAGCCAGACTGGAAACGGCGCGCAGCAGGCCGGAGCAGCAGTGAAAGATCCGGTCAGCGCTGCACAGACGGGAGATAACGCTTCGGTTGGGGTCTGGATCGCGATCGCGGTGACCGCGGTTCTGGCAGCAGGCGCGGCAGCTGTTGTGATCGTTGTGGGAAAGCGCAGGAGACAGAGAGAGTCTTGACATTTCTGTCCGATACGTTTAACATAGTATCCGACATAAAACTACATAAGATTGATGACAAGGGGAGCTTGTATGACAGGCTGAGAGGAAGTTGATAACTTCGACCCATAACCTGATCTGGATAATGCCAGCGGAGGGATATGTTATGAGCGCGCGTTATAGCCCTTTTGTTTTCAATCGGAAGACAGGAGGGTTTTATTATGTCTGGAATATTTGTCAATGCAGAGGGCGGCCTTACAGCCGCCGGGTATGCGCTTACCATTGTTGCCGGGATCATATTGTTTCTGGCGGCGTCTTATTTCGCGGGGAAACATTCCGCAAAGAAAAGGATGAGCACAAAGCAGCTCGTATTCTGCGCGGCGGCGATGGCGCTGGCCTTCATTACATCCTATATTAAGATCTGGAATATGCCCTGGGGCGGGAGCGTGACGCTGTGCAGTATGCTTTTTATCGTTCTCGTGGCCAACTGGTACGGCGCGGGCACGGGGATTTTTGTGGGGCTTGCATACGGGATCCTGCAGTTTATCCAGGAGCCGTATGTGCTGTCCTTCTTCCAGGTGTGCTGTGACTACATACTGGCGTTTGCCGCATTGGGAGTGGCCGGATTCTTTGCAAAGCAAAAACACGGGCTGCTCAAAGGCTACATCGCGGCAGTGCTGGCGAGGGGCGCTTTTCATGCCCTGGGCGGGTACCTGTACTGGATGGATTACATGCCGGAGAATTTCCCGCAGTCTTTAAAGAGCATCTACCCGATCGCCTATAATTACAGTTATCTGCTCGTGGAAGCTGTGATCACGATCGTGATCATCTCGATCCCGGCGGTGGCGAAGGGGCTGAACCGTGTGAAACAGACAGCGGTGGAGTAACAGACGGGATACAGTGGATAAAAAAGTGAAAAGTAAAGGTTTTTTGTTTTGGCAGAAAATCTTTACTTTTTTTGTGGATATTTTAGAATGGTAAGAGGGCGTCTTTCCCTAAGAAATTTTTAAGATTTACATCGAGGTTTTTTTAACCCGGTGCGTTTATAGTTGTCAGCGTAAGGATAAGAGAAATAACAGGAGGCGGATATGGAAAGCAGGACAGGAAAAGAAACGGAAGACCAGGCAACGGTACTGGTGGTGGATGACAATAAGGAGATCGTGTACTCGATCAGTGAGCTTCTGAAATATGAAGGCTTTGAGGTGGTGAAGGCGTATGACGGGATGCAGGCGCTTAATGTGCTGGAGGAGCATCCTGTGGACCTGATCCTTTTGGATGTGATGATGCCCAGGCTCAATGGGCTCTCCGCGCTCATGAAGCTGAGGGAAAAGTCCAGGATACCGGTGATCATCCTCTCGGCAAAGACCGAGGAAAGCGACAAGGTGTCAGGGCTTGTGCTCGGGGCAGACGATTATGTGGAAAAGCCGTATAATCCGGCGGAGCTGATCGCACGGGTCAAAGCTCATCTGCGCAGATACCGTGCATGGGGAGGGGGCGCTCCAAAGGCGGAGGCGGACCAGGTCGTCAACGGCGGGCTCATGCTGGATAAGAAGCAGCGGATCGTGGTCGTCGAGGGAGAGGAAGTCCGGCTCACAGCGACAGAATACAAGATACTGGAGCTGCTCATGGACCATCCGGGACAGGTGTTTTCCGCGGAGCAGATCTATGAGAATGTCTGGCAGGAATCTGCAAGCTACACTGTGGAGAATACGGTCATGGTGCATATCAGGCATATCCGCGAGAAGATCGAGATCGATACGAAAAAACCAAGATATGTAAAGGTGGTGTGGGGAATTGGCTACAAAATGGAAAAGTACAGTTAAAAAGATACCGGGATTTCTGAAACTTCACTGGACACAGGTGAAATATGTACTGGGAGCGCTTTTGCTGGCGTTCAGTGTGTGGTTGTTTTACGTGGTCATTGTATACCGTACATGGCATACGACAGGAGATACGATATTTTTCGGATTATTGGGAAATCTCTCCGCTGGGGCGGGGCTGACGCTTTTGTTCCGTACCCTGCTGGACCGCCGGTTCGGAGGGCTGTGGATGCCTGAGGCGGATCCTTACGCAGCGTGGCGTAAAACTGCGGCCGGGATCGGGAAGAGGCTCCTGGAGGCCGGCGCGGCGGCGCTTTTGTGTGCGCTGTGGTATATGTGGCACCTTTTGTCCGGCGGCCTGTGGTCCGGCGGGGGCTGGCAGTATAATTACGCGGCAGGATACATGATGATCTTTACGGTGCTCATCCAGTTTATGCTTTTGTATGCACTGCTCATCCGGTTCGGGAAAAAAGAACTGGACCTTCTCCATGAACAGCAGGAGCTGGATCTGCAGAAGAAGATCGAAGAAGTTGCGGAACAGGGACAGAGGAGGCTGGAGGAAGCGTTGGAGATCGAGAGAAAGAGTTTGGAAAAAGTATCCCGCAGCGATCAGCTCCGCGTAGATCTGATCACAAATGTGTCCCATGACCTGAAAACCCCGCTCACTTCTATGGTGGGATACATCGAACTGATCAAGAAGGAAGAATTGAGCGATGTGCTCAGGGATTATGTGGAAGTGATCTCTGAGCGGGCGGAAAAGCTGAAAGAAATGATCAACAGTCTTTTCAATCTGGCAAAGGCAAGCAGTGGGAATGTGGAGCTGCATCCGGAGAAGTTTGAGGTAAACCGGCTGATCGGACAGATCTTTGCAGATATGGATGACCGTATCAAAGCGAGCGGACTGGAGTTCGTGACGCAGCTTACGGAAGAGTGCACAGAGCTGTACGCGGATAACGGATATTTTTACCGCATCTGCCAGAACCTGGTGGAAAATGCATTGAAATATTCGGCTCCGGGCACCCGGGTATTTGTAAAAACTTATGCAGAAAGCGGGAAAGAGGACGCGGGTTCCGGCGGCAGCCCGGCAGGACCGGCGGAGTACGGCGGGGCAAAAGCAGCGGAGAAGGACCGGAAAGTCTGCCTGGAGATCACGAATACTTCCGGCTATCCCATGGATTTTACAAAGGAAGACATCGTGGAGCGCTTTGCCAGAGGGGATAAGGCGAGATCCGGGGAAGGGAACGGACTGGGTCTGGCGATCGTGAGCACTTATGCAAAGGCTTTGGGCGGAGAGTTTGACATCAAGATCGACTGCGACCAGTTTAAAGCGTGTCTGAAATTTCCGGCGGCAGAAATAAAATGATGGAAAAAGAGCAGGTGTATCCGAAGGGGAGTATAAGGATGCGGCTGCTCTTTTTACACGGGCTCTTTTTACATAAGGTTTGACCGGGGCGGGATATTATTATAGTATGTAATGAGAGATCTGCAGAAATATAAAAGCCGGAGGGAGTTATGAAAAGATCATTGGACAGAAGGGAAACTGTTTTTGTGGCGAGCATGCTGTTTGGCATGTTTTTTGGAGCCGGAAACCTGATCTTTCCGGTCTCTATGGGACAGCTTGCGGGAGAAAATATGTGGCAGGCGGCAGCAGGTTTCCTGGTCACAGGAGTAGGCCTCCCTCTTTTGGGTGTGGCGGCGCTCGGGATCAGCCGGGAAGACGGGCTGATGGGATTGAGCAGCCGAGTGGGACGCGGGTACGGGAAGTTTTTCACCTGTGTCCTTTACCTTACGATAGGTCCGTTTTTTGCGATCCCCCGATGCGCTACAGTTGCGTATACTGTCGGCGTGGAGCGGGTCATCCCGGAAAATGCGCAGACAGCTGTGCTCGCAGGATTTTCCCTGCTGTTTTTTGCCGCGGTGCTGTTCTTTTCCCTGCGCCCGGGAGAGATACTGACCTGGATCGGCAAAGTATTAAACCCGCTGTTCCTGCTCTTTCTTGGGATCCTGGTCATCCGGGCGATGATCTCCCCGATGGGGAGTATTTCCGGGACAGCGCCGCAGGGAGCTTATGCTGCGGGGGCGTTTTATCAGGGGTTCCTGGAAGGTTATAATACAATGGATGCCCTGGCAGGGCTTGCGTTTGGGATCATCGTGGTGAATGTGATCCGTGGCCTGGGAGTGGAAAATCCGGGGGATGTGGCGAAAAATACGGTGCGCTCCGGAATCCTGAGCTCAGTCCTGATGGCGGTGATCTATGTGCTGGTTACTATAGTGGGCGCGCAGAGCCTGGGAGAATTTTCACCGTCCGCCAACGGCGGAGAAGCGCTGGCTCTGATCGCGGAATATTATTTCGGACCGGCGGGGGCGGTCATCCTTGCGGCTACGGTTACGCTGGCGTGCCTGAAAACAGCGGTCGGGCTGATCACAAGCTGCAGCGAGACTTTTCGCGAGATCTTCCCGAAAGGTCCCTCTTACCGGGTATGGGCGATTTTGTTCAGTACGCTGTCTTTTCTGATAGCGAACCTGGGGCTTGGCGCGATCGTATCCTGGTCGGAGCCCGTGCTCCGATTCCTTTATCCGCTGGCGATCACTCTGATCCTGCTGACCTTGTCCGGCGGATCTTTCAGGAATGACGGCAGAGTGTACCGATGGGTGACAGGATTTACCGCCGCTGCTGCGGCTGTCGATTTTATCAATGCACTGCCCGGACAGGCTGCTGCTGTCCTGCATCTGGAGAAAGCGGCTCTGGCAGCAGAAAATATACTTCCGTTTTCTGAAAACGGTTTCGGGTGGACTTGTCCCGCGCTGCTCGGGCTGGCGATCGGGATCTTGCATTGTTCCTGTGTGAAAAACAGGAAAAAGCGTGGGAAAGCGGGATGATTCCCGGAGCGGAATGAGAAGAGGGGACTGCGTCATTAAGCGACGTCAGTCCCCTCTGGAGGTTATTCCAGGATCTCCCGTACCTGTTCTAAAGGAAGATCACATTTTTCGATCAGCCTCCATTTCTTTCCTTTTAGTATATCCAATTCGTTTTCAGGCTGCAACAATATCCGAAAGTTTTTAAGATATCAATGGAATCCCCTCCTTTTTCCTGAACTCTTGAAAATGTGTTGATTTTGTGGGTATAAATGTTGAAATCGCTCGATTACAGAGCAGGAAGTTTATCTTGGGCGGCTGATCAGGGCGACAGCCCTGCCGTCCGGGACACTTCCAGAAGGTGTATCTGTCTGGAAAGTGTAAAGAAAGAATCATCATACGGGGAGAGGAAACACAAGTGCATTTTGGACTGTGGCAAATGGAAAATGTTTTAGCGAAGCATTTCCTTTACGGACGGCAGAGGACATGCTAAGATGGGAAGGATAAAGAACAATAACAAGGGGCTGTCCCTTGTTTTCATAGACAGAGAGGAAACGGAAGGAACTATGATGCTGAATATCAGAAATGAGAAGGAGACAGATTATAAGCTCGTAGAGGATATCACGAGAAAAGCCTTTTATAATATGTATATTCCGGGCTGCATCGAACACTATCTTGTGCATATCATGCGGCGGCATGAGGACTTTATACCGGAGCTGGATTTTGTGCTCGAGCTCGATGGAAAGGTGATCGGGAATATCATGTACACGAAGGCAGAGCTTACGGATGAAGCGGGAAACAAAAAAGAAATCGTCACATTCGGTCCGATCAGCATCCTCCCGGAGTACCAGAGGAAAGGATACGGAAAAATGCTCATCGAACATTCTCTCAACCGCGCGGCTGAGCTGGGATATGAAGCTGTGGTCATCTTCGGAAGCCCGTCCAACTATGTGAGCAGCGGGTTTAAATGCTGCAAAAAGTACAATGTCTGCGTGGAAAAGGGGAAATATCCCGCGGCGATGCTGGTAAAGGAGCTTAAGCCGGGCACCCTGGACGGGAGGATCTGGTTTTATTCGGACAGCCCTGTCATGAGTATTGACGAGGGGAAAGCGCGGGAATTTGACGACAGCCTGGAGAAAATGGAGAAAAGATGGATGCCGAGCCAGGAAGAGTTTTATATTATGAGTCAGTCATTTGTGCAGTAAGATGGCGGGGGCAGGCATAGAAAATATGCGGAAAACCCGTTGTCAAAGACCTTTGACAGCCTGAAAACCAGCGGGAATACAGGATGTCAAGGACATTTGATAGACCACATCTTTCGAAGTGGATTAAAATTTGGATCACAGGGAGACAGAAAATGGAACTGGGAACACAGATCAGAAAATATCGGAATGAAAGGACATTGTCTCAGGAGGCACTGGCAGAAAAGGTCTATGTGTCACGGCAGACGGTTTCCAACTGGGAGAATGACAAGAGTTATCCTGACGTGAAAAGTCTAATGCTGCTCAGTGAAGTATTTGAAGTCTCTTTAGATCAATTAATCAAAGGAGATGTGGAGATTATGAAAGAACAGATTGATCAGATCGATCAGACAGATCAGAAGCGGTTTGGGCGCCTGAGCAATATCTTTACCATATTGTTCCTGGCAGTCCTTATCACGCCGGTCCCGCTTGTGCACTTCCTGTCCTATGCAGGGCTTGCCATCTGGATCGTGATACTGGGGGCTGGAAGCTATGCGGCGATGCTCGTGGAGCGGGAGAAGAAAAGGCTTGATATCCAGACCTATCAGGAAATTATCGCGTTTACAGAAGGGAAAGCCCTGAGTGAGATTGAAAAAGCAAGGGAAGAGGGGAAACGGCCGTACCAGAAAGTGCTTCTGGTGATTGCTTCAGGAGTGCTTGGACTAGTTGTTACGGTATTTTTTCTGTGGCTGCTGGGGGACAGCTTCCATTATAGGATATAGGAGCGGAGTTGTTTGAAGAAAAACAGAACATTTTTTATATACATATCTGAAAGAAAAACCTCGCCATATGGAAAAGATGATGACAGACTTTTACGCAGGAGGCAGGAATAAGAAGCTTGCGGAAAAGATCGGGGAATCTCTGTGTAAAGACGGAGCTGCAGTGGAGGCGAAAGGCGGTCTGTTTGCACCGAAACGGGTATTTATTCCTGAAAAAGCTTATAAAGATGAATTGATCGGCATGATCAGATCGGCAGTGCAGGAAGAAGAGATGGATCCCTGCGATGTGGCGCTGATCTGGCTCCTGCAGCAGGCGAACTGCCTGAAGCAGTATTTTTTAAAACATGAGACTGATCAGTTGAAGAAAAAGCTGAAAGAAATGAAGAAAGACCCGCTGAACAAACAGCTCGCAAATATGATAGATTACGTCAGTGATATGACAGCCGTTATGGCAGTAGTAGTGGTCACGGCTATAAACTGAGGCAGTCATGCGGAAACAACCAATATAAAAAACGAGGGAAAAGACATGAAATTTATCATTGAACATCTGGAGAAACATTTTGATAAGAAGGAAGTGCTGAGAGATATTGACTTTACGTTTGAAGAGGGGAAAATCTACGGCCTCCTCGGGCGCAATGGCGCCGGGAAGACTACGCTCTTTAACTGTATCAACCGGGATATCCGGGCGGATGGCGGGAGCTTTTATCTGGAAGAGAACGGGAACCGCGGGGAAGTGAAGCCTGAAGACATCGGCTATGTGCTGTCAATACCCGCTGTGCCGGAATTTTTGACTGGGCGTGAGTTCCTGAAGTTCTTTCTGGATATTAACTCTGATTCCATCAGAGAGCCGAAGAGTATTGACGGATATTTCGATTTTATGAGCATCGAACCGGAAGACCGGGACAAGCTGATAAAAGACTACTCCCATGGAATGAAAAATAAGATGCAGATGCTTGTCAATATCATTGCAGAGCCGAAGATCCTCCTGCTCGACGAGCCGCTAACGTCCCTTGACGTAGTGGTGGCGGAGGAGATGAAGCAGCTCCTTCGTTCGCTGAAGGATGGCAGGATCACGATTTTCTCCACCCATATTATGGATCTGGCGCTGGATCTGTGCGATGTGATCGTACTGCTCAGCCACGGGGAGCTGGAAGTAGTGGAGAAGTCCAACCTGGACAGCCGGGAATTTAAGGAGAAGATCATTGCTGCGCTGCGGGAGGAAGATCATGTATAAGACATTACGGATTTCTTTTTCGCTGAAAAATACATACCGGGTAAACAGCATCCTCTTTGCCATCAAGCAGATCCCGCTGATCAAGAAAATCCTGCCGGATGCGCTATACGGAGTGAGAGGGCTGAAGATCTTTGCAAATATCATTTCTGTTATATGGGAAGTTATTTCAGTGTTTCTTGGGAAATTTTTATATTTCATTACCATGGTCTGCGGCATTGGTATCCTGTACAAAAATGTCCCGGAAGATCAGACATTCCTTCATATCCTGCTCTTCCTGACCGTGATCGGAGCGTACATGAATACCAGTCTGTTTAATCCGACGAGGGATAAGTATTATGCCATGATCCAGCTCCGCATGAATGCCCGGGAATATACGCTGGTCAATTACGGATATATGATACTGAAGGTGATCGTGGGCTTTCTGCCGTTTTCGCTTCTGTTCGGAATGCAGAGGGGAGTGCCGGTCTGGTTCTGTATCCTGATCCCGTTTGCTGTGGCAGGGATCAAGGCTGCTGTGGCGGCGTATTCCCTGTGGGATTATGAGAGGAGCGGATATGTCTACAATGAGAACAAGATCAGGAAGCACCTCTGGATCTTCGCAGCGGTCCTTCTGGCGCTTGCCTATGGCCTGCCTGCCGCGGGGATCATACTTCCTGCCGCTGCATCCATGGCTGTGATGGGGCTGTTTATCCTGGCAGGGATCATCAGCGCCCGAAAGATCATATCCTTTGGGCATTACCGGGAAGTAAATCAGGAGCTGCTCGGTCAGGTCGTCAGTCAGATGGATACAATGAAGCAGGCGGCAAGGATAGTGAGCGACAGATCCATCTCTGCGGATGTGTCCATTACAAGTAAGCGCAGCGGTTTTGAATACTTGAACGAGCTTTTCATCAAGCGGCACAGGAAGATCCTCTGGAAATCTGCGGTCCGGCTTGCGGGGATCTGCCTTGTATTAAGCTGCGCGGCAGCAGTGGCCCTGACGCTGGCGCCGGGGGCGAGAAAGGAGATCAATGAAATGGTCATGACCTGGCTCCCGTATTTTACCTTTATCATGTACGCCGTCAACCGAGGGACAGGATTTACAAAGGCGCTGTTTATGAACTGTGACCACAGTCTGCTGACATATTCTTTCTATAAACAGCCACGGTTTATCTTAAAGCTCTTTCGGATCCGCCTGCGGGAGATCATGAAGATCAATGCGCTTCCCGCTGTTGTGGTCGGCGCCGGGCTGTGCGCGGTCCTGTACGCATCCGGCGGGACAGAGAATCCGCTCAACTATGTGGTGCTGTTCGTGTCGATCCTCTGTATGAGCCTGTTTTTCTCGATCCACTACCTGACGATCTATTATCTGTTGCAGCCGTACAATGCGGGGACAGAGATGAAAAGCGGCATGTACCAGGTCATCCTCTCCGTTACTTATCTGGTCTGCTTCTTCCTGATGCAGGTCAGGCTGCCGATCCTGGTGTTCGGGATCGCATGCATCGCATTTTGCGTAGTCTATTCGGTTGTGGCAAGTGTTCTTGTGTATCGGTTCGCGCCGAAGACATTCAGGCTGAGGACGTGAGAGGGAAAGCGCTGCGGTTTAAGTCTGCGCCGTAGTTACGCGGACAGCAGCTGGGGCATAGAAGGGGAACTGAAGAAAAAAATCGGACAGAGGCGGTGGGAAAATCCTGTCTCTGTCCGATTTTAGATTTTATTGTTCAGCCTGGACGGTCTTCCTTATCTGTCCTGCATCAGATCCCATACTGCTTATACAGCTCTTCGCGGTATTGGGGATCGGATGCGATCTTTACGATCAGGTCGTTTTTATTTTCTTTGCTGAGGAGAAGGATCAGTCTGCTGTAACGGTCAGAAGCACGCTCCTGACCGATTTTTTCCCCTTCCTCGCGTCCTTTTTCTAATGCGTCATTCCCATATCATCTGTCCGAGTTTTGTCATTGCAACCGCCTCCTTGATTGATTTCAGTTCATCGTCATCGAGAAATTTAACTGCAAAAGTGTATAAAATTGCTTCCATTTTTCGGATATCGTTTTGCGGGAAAATAGTTTCTGCGTTTTTTAATACCTCTATGCATCGGAGGATGCGCTCTTTTTGTCTGAATCGTCCTCCCATGAGCGGGGAGAAGAGCAGGGGGATGATGTCTTCACGGGTCAGGTTCCCTGCGGTTTTCTCTGCAAGCTGTTCCAGCAGCCGATCCCCGTTTTCGTCTTTCAGCCGGATGAGGCTTACCCGGTATGTATTGATCCCCTCTGTGATACTGTCGCGCAGGTTTTTTACTTCTGATGAGCAGATCACATAGGTTACGACTGGGGCTTTGTAGATCCTTGCGGTGGAAGCTTCGTATTCCCGAAACCTCCGTAAATCTTCTGTGGAAATGGAATCGCTCTCAAATTCAAAGTGGTAATACATGCCGTTTTCCATTTCATAGAGAAAATCCTCATACATGTGGCGGGTTTCCAGTTCCACCATCTCTGTTGGAACTGCCCGGAGCGCCCGCTCTCTGATGCCAAGCCAGTGGATCAGTTCATCTCCGAAGTAGGCTGCCGCGGATTTGAGCGCCAGGTCTTCGGAATGTGCGGGTCCGTCTTTTCTTTTGTTTTTGTCCTGCAATAGAACCTCCGTTTCCAGCGGCACAGGACTGTCTCCATATCATTATAATATCACATCATACAGCAGTCTGCTTTTTCTTTTTGTAAATTTTCAAGGTTTTCATTGGATATCTGCCTGATACAGGCAATGATATTCAGATGAGTTCCGGATGGTATCCATCCGGGACATGAAATAAGTGGATCTGGTTAAAATCAGATATGGCGGCAGCGCTGTGTCAGGACTGCTGTCTGTGGGGGATATGATATCATGAAGGAGAAAGAATAGCAAGAGAACACTTGTGCTGAGATCCCCTGAGATGAGGTCTATGCAAGAGGTATGTTTTGAATGGAAAGGGCTGTTGAAGATGCTGAAAGTGACTGATATAATTAGGATAAAAATCAATAGTGTATTTGTAAAAGTGATTTCAGGAATCGGAATTTAAGCTCATGCCAGTGGCAGAGCGTATGAATGTACCAATGAAATTCGTAAATGCCTGTATTCGATAATGGTTTGGCACCAGGAAAATGCAGTGGTAGAGAAAGGAAGTGCAGACATGTTCCATCTGGCGCCGGTAAGGCTGTGGAGAAATATTTCCATCGTAATGGCAGTGGCAGCAGGTATTGCAGCTTTGGCGGGAACCTTTTTCGCTGATGGAAGCATTGCCGTACACTGGAGCGGCAGCGGCGAGCCGAATGATTCGGCGGGGAAATGGGTGCTGTGGGTCATGCTGCTTCTTGCTGTCCTGTCTTTGTTTTCGTACAGCAGTTTTTTGAAACGCAGACCCGGGTTTCAGACGCCAATAGGAAGAGAAATGGCATGCGCTATGTCGGCAGGGCTGGTATCCATGTTTTCACTTATTGATATCACACTGGTTGTATATGATTTTTATTCTTTTGCGATGGTGCCGATAATCGGAACAGCAGCGATCGTAAGCGTTTTTATCATATATGCGTTGATCGCATATTTTAGAGAACATCATGGACCTGAGGCCAGGGAGAAAAAGTAAAAGCCGAGGAGAGGGAATCGTGAGAAAATGTTCAATACGTACAAGGAGGCTGGCATGTCTGCATTTGCCATTGCGGCGGTAGGAAAAGTGCTGGCTATATGGCGATTATATCAGTTGTCAGAGATATAAGAACATGCTAGAATGTGGACAGGGAATAACCGTGTTGCAGGGTGGCTGACCTCTATTCTTACATAGAATGGGGTGATGCTGATGGACAAGAAACCTTTTGATTTCAAAGACCTGATAGCTTTCGGGATGTTCATTTTAGCATTGCTGACATTCGTATTTACGTTTTGTCAATAATGTTTTAAGGCATAGAAAAACCACCCCGGTAACTTTGGCGAGTTGGGGTGGTAGTTCTATATTACTTTTCCAATGAGGTCAACCACTTTGTGGGCGGTTGTTCCTTTTTCACTTATAATATAACACGAGTGTTCAGTGTGTTCAATAGAAAATTCAGTGTTGACAGGTGATCTCTGTGAAATCCGGAAGTGCATCGGGACGGGGAAGAAATAACGCCCGTCAAAGTGTAGAAAGTATTAAAAGGAATATGAGGGATGCAGCAGTACTTGAAAAGGAAGTCTGGATATGATAAGAAAAATGAAGGCGGCGGATCTGGACAGAGTCGCGCAGATCTGGCTGGATACGAATCTGAAAGCCCATGATTTTATCCCGCCGGAGTACTGGAAAGGAAATTATGATACAGTAAAGGCAATGATCTCTCAGGCGGAGGTGTATGTGTACACAGATGAAGATAAAGCTCAGATCCTGGGATTTATCGGGCTGGCTGAGGATCATATTGCAGGGATCTTTGTCCGGGGAGAGGCGCAGAGCAGGGGGATCGGGAAAGCGCTCCTGGATCATGCGAAGAGAGGAAAAAGAAAACTGACTCTGAATGTGTATGCAAAGAACACGGGCGCAGTGCGGTTCTATCAGCGGGAGGGATTCCGGATCGCGGAAGAAGGCGTTGATGAGGATATCGGTGAAAAAGAATATCTCATGTGCCGGAGAGTGAGCAACAGCTTAATGAAAGGGATGGAGCAGGGATAGATGTTTCCCTGCGTACATATGGAGAAATCTCTGAGAGAGAAAAAGGAGGAGAGTACGGGATGGAAGAAAAGAAACTGATAGAATTCCGGAATATTGTGAAGAGTTTTGACGGGCAGATCGTCTTAAAGGGCGTCAATCTTGATATTTATGAAAATGAGTTTGTCACCCTGCTCGGACCCAGCGGGTGTGGAAAGACAACGCTCCTGCGGATCCTGGGCGGGTTCCTGGACGCGGACGAGGGAAGCGTGATCTTTGACGGGGAGGAGATCAGCAAAAAGCCGCCCTACGAGCGGGAGCTGAACACGGTCTTCCAGAAATACGCTCTGTTTCCCCATCTGAGCGTGTATGAGAATATTGCCTTTGGGCTGAAGATCAAGAAAATGAGCAAGGACGTGATTGACCAGAAAGTGATGAAGATGTTAAAACTCATCGGTCTGGAAGGATATGAGGATAAGAATACGACCCTTCTCTCCGGCGGGCAGCAGCAGCGCGTGGCGATCGCCCGCGCCCTGGTGAATGAGCCGAAGGTACTTCTCCTGGACGAGCCTCTGGCGGCGCTGGACTTAAAGCTGCGCAAGGAGATGCAGTACGAGCTGAAACGGATCCAGCAGGAGGTGGGAATTACCTTCATCTTTGTCACCCATGACCAGGAAGAGGCGCTTACCATGTCTGACAAGATCGTGGTCATGAAGAATGGAGAGATCCAGCAGGTGGGCACCCCGCAGGATATCTACAATGAGCCGGCGAACCGTTATGTCGCGAATTTTATCGGGGAGAGCAATATCATCCCCGCGGTCATGCTGGAAGATTACAAAGTACGCTTTGACGATATTACCTTTGACTGCGTGGATTTCGGCTTTAAGGAGAATGAGCCTGTGGATGTAGTCATCCGCCCGGAGGATATTGATATCGTGGATGTAAAAGACGGGAAAATGACAGGGGAGGTCTTAAGCGTCCTTTTTAAAGGCGTGCACTATGAGATCATGGTGGAGACGGTTCCCGGGACGAGCGTGACGGTGAACATGCGCGTGATCCGCAATCAGGACGTGACCAGCGCGGACGGGAAAGAAAAGATCAGTGCGAGCGACTTTTTCGTGGATATTGACGATGTGGAGGAATTAAACGACAAGGAGATCATCGCGCTGTCCAACGCGCAGGCATGGGATCCTGCCAGTGACGAGTTTATTTCCATCGCAAAGGTCGAGTATGACCTGCCCAAAGAAGAAGGCGCGTATCCGGTCGTGTTCTCCACGGCGAACGGCACGAGCGTGGAGCGGACGATCCATGTGGTGGACCAGCCCTTTGTGAAAAATGAAAAGGCGAACGAAGGCGTCATGGCGTTTAACTTCTTTAAGACCGTGGACGAGATCACAGAGTCCCAGGCGCTTGACACGGACCTGAAGACTTGGGCGGGCGCCCAGGGCTGGAAGTTAAGCGATGAGAATGTGGGCATTGACCTGAGCGTGGACTATGATTTTGAGCCGGAATATGTAAAAGAAGGGGTATACCGGATCACCTTCTCTACCACGGGGCGCGAGTTTAAGATCCACACTACGGATTATGTGGAGGAAGGACGCGAGGTCGGGCTTACGTTCTTCCCGGAGGATATCCACGTTATGTCCAGAGAAGTATTTTAAGGGAGGTGCAGTCTGAATGAAGCGGTTTTCAAAGCTTGCGCTGCCGTATGTTGTGTGGGCTGCGCTGATACTGGTCCTTCCCATGCTGCTGATCGCGCTGTATTCGGTCATGGAACAGGGAAACAGCATTATTTCATTTTCTTTTACACTGGATCACTATGTGAAATTTTTTACTGACCCGGATTTCCTGCTTATCTTGTGGAGATCCATTGTCATTGCGGTGAAGACGACGCTGATCTGCCTGCTCCTGGGATATCCGGCGGCGTATTTTATCTCAAAGTGCAGTGAGAAGGCGCAGAATGTCCTGATCCTCTGCATCACGCTCCCCATGTGGATCAACATGCTTGTGCGTACATACGCATGGATCGGCATCCTGAGCGAGGGCGGCATCCTCCAGCGGATCCTGGGCCTGTTCGGGCTGGGGGATATGGAGCTTTTGTATACGGAGGGCTCGGTGCTGCTGGGCATGGTCTATAATTTCCTGCCTTTCATGATCCTGCAGGTGCATACATCGCTGACCAAGATGGACCACTCTCTGCTGGAGGCGAGCGCGGACCTGGGGGCAGACCCGGTCCAGACCTTCCGCAGGGTGACGCTCCCGCTCTCCCTGCCGGGAGTGATCAACGGGATCACGCTCGTATTCCTCCCTGCGGTCAGCTCCTTCTTTATCCCGAAGCTGCTGGGAGGAGGACAGTATTTCCTGATCGGAAATATGATCGAGAACCAGTTTATCACAGTGGGCGAGTGGAATTTCGGAAGCGCCATCTCCATGATCATCGCGGTGATCATGATGCTGCTGATGATGGCGGTGCGCAGGATCGAAGAGCATAATCAGGGCATCCGAAAGGCGGGACTGCGCGCCCGCAGCGGGAAGGAGGCGCAGTCATGAAGAAGGAGAGACGTATTTTCGGGAAAATACTGATGGCGCTTATGGTCGCGTTTTTCTATCTTCCGATCATCTATATGGTAGTGTTCTCTTTTAATGAGAGCAAATCGCTGACCAGCTTTACCGGGTTCTCCCTGCGCTGGTACGCGCATATGCTGGAATCGAGTGATATGATGACAGCGCTCTATACAACGTTCAGCGTGGCGGTGCTGGCCACGCTGATCTCCACGGTTGTGGGGACGATCGCCGCGATCGGGCTGAGCAGCTCCAGGAAGGTGCTGCGCAATATCATGGAACAGGTAGACAATCTCCCCATGATGAATCCGGAGATCGTGACGGCGATCGGGTTTATGCTGCTGTTTATCACCTTCCAGGTGGAGAAGGGATATGTGACCATGCTGCTGGCGCATATCGCATTTTGTATCCCGTATGTGATCCTGTCCGTTATGCCGAAGATCCGGGCGCTGGACCCGAACCTGGCGGACGCGGCGATGGATCTGGGTGCCACTCCGTGGAAGGCTCTGACGAAAGTCATTGTTCCTCAGATCACGCCGGGCATCGTCTCGGGAGCGCTGATCGCGTTTACCATGTCCGTGGACGATTTTATCATTTCCTATTTCGTGACCGGGCAGGGCGTGAAAAACTTAAGCATCGTTGTGTATACGATGAGCAAGAGAGTCAACCCGAGCATTAACGCGGTGTCCACTCTTGTGGTCGTGATCATCACGATCGTGCTGCTGATCGTGAATATCGCGCCGATGATCGCGGCGAAGAAGAGTGCCAGGTCTGAGCTGGGGAGACGGAAGAAGTTCGTCCCTGCGGCAGCGGGATGTCTCGTGCTTATTCTCGCTGTCCTCGCGGTATACCAGGGCGGGGCAGGCGGGGCGGACCGCCCCTTTGAGGGTCAGACTCTCCATATCTATAACTGGGGAGAATATACCGGGGAGAATATCATCCCGGATTTTGAGGAAGAGACCGGGGCAAAAGTGGTGATGGAGAACTTTGACTCCAACGAACAGATGTATATCAAAGTGGCGAACGGCGAGCCCTATGACATCCTTGTGCCCAGCGACTATATGATCCAGAGGCTGATCGAAGAGGATTATCTCCAGAAGCTGGACAAATCCAAGCTGGACTGCATGGAGAAACTGTCAGACGCGGTGAAAGGACTTCCGTATGATCCGGATAATGATTATTCAGTGCCGTATTTCTGGGGCACCGTGGGAATTGTCTATGATAAGACAAAGGTAGACATTGAAGATCTGGAGAGGGAAGGCTTTAATATCTTCCTGGATGAGAAGTATAGGGGAGACGTCTACCTGTATGATTCAGAGAGGGACTCCTTTATGATGGCGCTCAAAGCGCTGGGATACTCTATGAACACAGAGGATGAGGATGAACTTCAGGAGGCTTATGAATGGCTGGTCCGCTGCGTGGAGACAATGGATACGGAGATCGTGACAGACGAGATCATCGACAATATGGCGCAGGGGCGCAAAGCTCTGGGGCTGATCTACTCCGGGGACGCTACGTATGTAATGGCGGAAAATGAAAACATGGGCTACTACATGCCGGAGTCGGGGACCAATCTGTGGTCAGACGCCATGGTGATCCCGAAGAACGCACAGAATCCGGAACTGGCACACGCATTCATCAACTTCGCCAGCGACTACGACGGGGCGTATGACAATTCCAGCTATGTGGGCTATACTTCCGCGAACGAGGAAGTCATGGAGGTGCTCTCCGGCGAGGGCGGCGATTACGAAGGGATCAATGCCTATATCCCGAGGACGGACAATGAGAATGACGAAGTGTTCGTATACAATGAAGATACAAAGAAGATCATCAGCGACCTGTGGAGCCGGGTGAAGATCGCGGCGAGCAATGCGGACTGACCTGGAAGGATGAAAAAGAAAGTGGTGGGCTATGGACAGAGACGGGAAAAACAGACACAGAAATGAACAGGGAAATGAACCGGGGAATGAACAGAAAAACGGACGGAAGAAAGGGCGGATGAAGGAGCTGGGCGCCGCCCTTTCCATGGAGCTGCGCGAGCACAGAAGTTCGTTTATCGTATACTTTACGCTGCGTATCCTTGTGATCGCTACACTGGTCCTGCAGCTTTTGAACCGAAATTATGAGAATGTGTTCCTCTGCGCGCTGACGCTCCTGCTCCTGGTGATGCCCAGCCTGGTGCAGGTCACCTTTAAAGTGGAGCTCCCGACTACGCTGGAGATCATTATCCTTGTGTTTATCTTTGCGGCGGAGATATTAGGGGAGATCAGTGAGTTTTATCTGGTATTCCCCTTCTGGGACACGGTCCTGCATACGGTCAATGGGTTCCTGGCGGCGGCGATCGGATTTTCCCTTGTGGATCTCTTAAACCGCAGCGAGAGGACGGTGTTCAACCTGTCCCCGCTGTTCACGGCGATCGTTGCCTTCTGCTTCTCGATGACGATCGGCGTGGTCTGGGAATTCTTTGAGTTTGGGATGGATACGCTGATCGGATATGATATGCAGAAAGACACGGTCATCCATACGATCCGATCGGTCACCCTGGACCCGGCCGGACACAATGTGCCCTACGTGATCAGCGGGATCTCAGAGACAGCAGTGAACGGGCAGGAGCTGGGGCTTGGCGGCTATCTGGATATCGGGCTGATCGATACGATGCAGGATCTGATCGTCAATTTCATCGGGGCAGCGATCTTCTCGGTGATCGGTTTCTTTTACGTGAAAAACCGCGGGAAAGGGAGCGTGGCAGGGAGGTTTATCCCCCGAAGGAAGGCCGCGGACAGAGATTTCCTTAAGATCGCAAGGGAAGAGAGTGCGTCCGCGCGGGGACAATTATCTGCGGATGAGCCGGAAGAGCAGGTTCCAGACCAGGAAGAATAAAAAAGCGCCCGCAGCGGTGGCAGCGATGTAGACAAGGATAGCGGGCAGGTTGCCGATGAGGGGGACCAGGTCCCGGAAGACGACTTGCTGCATCTGAAGGTCGGGATTGATATAAAACATATTGATCAGACCGTATCTGTCCAGTGTCAGGTTGAAGACTTCTGCCAGCGCGCAGCAGCAGAGATAGAAAATGGCAGCGTGGATGAAGGGGCGCAGCGGCAGCGCCTCAG
This sequence comes from Candidatus Mediterraneibacter tabaqchaliae, assembly GCA_019120595.1. GTDB lineage: Bacteria > Bacillota > Clostridia > Lachnospirales > Lachnospiraceae > Mediterraneibacter > Mediterraneibacter tabaqchaliae. The sequence goes on from DWUV01000128.1 coordinate 21,218, forward strand.
ACAGTGCGCGGGAGAAGAGCACGTTCTTGGCATCCCTTTGCAGCCTCTGGAAGTAGACCGCGCCCGCACTGATCCCGATGAGGATTAAAAGGAAGTGCCACGTCCAGGAATGCACGGTCAGGGTCGACAGTGGGTACATAAGGCCGCTGGTATCCGCGAAAACAGCGATACCGCCCAGGAGGCCGAAGCTCATCAGGAAAGCGAGGAGCATCCGGCGGACGCTCTCCCTGCGCACCCACGGGTAGGCGAGCAGCACATACATGGGGATGCTGCAAAGCTGGAATGGGAAATACCACCAGTTATATGCCCCGTGCCCCAGGGAAAAAGTCAGGACAAGCTGCTTCCAGACCTCACTGCACAGCATAAGCACGCCGCAGAGGAAAAACACCCTGTCAGACCAACAGGGAAAATACATTCTCATCAACGAAGACTTCTTACCCATCTTTCACACCTCTTTCACATTATACCTCAAACTCTCCCGGGATTATACGGGTTTCTTTCCTTTTGACCAAGGATTGTTAAAAAATAGACATTGCACTGTACTGATTTGACAAAAATAATTAATTTTTTGCCTGGTTTTACTGTGAAAAAACCATAAAAAAATCAGGTGCCTCTTTTTTTCTGAAAAAAGTCGATAAATAATGAATAAAAAACCGACCTCCGTGAAGGCTGAAAAAGGGCAAAATGAAATAAAAATCGGCCTGCGGAAGGATTGCCCGGCTTAAGATGATGAATATTGACAAAAATTTTGACGGGGCGTAATATTGTTACAGCTTTTGAAGGCGCAGGGATTTATCCGGTCAGACAGCTTCTGCGAGGGCAGGAAAACAGGATGAAAACCGCCGGAAAAAGCCGGGAATAGATTCAAGGGGTTCAAAGAGGAACAACTCCTTTTTTTGTACAAAAAAATCCCGTCTGGATGAGAAATATCCTGCCGGGACGGATCGATCCCAGAATAAAAAAGAGAAGAAAAGGAGGGAGCAATACGGGAAATCTGACAGAAACACTGATGGAAGAGCTGAACTGTGAGACTGTCTTCACCCTTCCGGTCCTGGGCGGGATCTCAGAGTCAGTCGTTGTCACCTGGATCATCATGGCAGTGCTTGTCGTGCTGTCCATTATCCTGACCAGAAACCTGAGGGTGGAAAATCCCGGGAAAGTGCAGCTCGCGCTGGAAGCGGCGATAAGCTGGGCGCAGGATTTCTTCGAGGGCGTCATCGGCAAAGAAAACAGGGGATATGTACCATATCTGATCACGGTCCTGCTGTATCTGGGCATGGCGAATACGATCGCTCTGTTCGGGTTTAAGCCGCCCACAAAAGATCTGAACGTGACTGCGGCGCTTGCGATCATGAGTATGTTTGTGATCGAGTTTTCAGGCATCCGCAAAAACGGAGTCAAGCACTGGTTAAAGCATTTCGGGCAGCCGGTACCCGTGGTGGCGCCGATCATGGCGCTGGAGGTCGTGATAAGGCCTCTGTCGCTCTGTATGCGACTCTTCGGCAATATGCTGGCAGGCTTCGTTGTGCTGGAGCTTCTGAAATATTTTGTGCCGCTGATCGTCCCGATCCCGGTGAGTTTTTATTTTGACCTCTTTGACGGGCTGCTCCAGGCATATGTATTCGTATTCCTGACAGCGCTCTTCATGACGGAGGAAATGGAGTAGAGCCCTTCTTTTTATACATATAAAAGGGACAGAAGACAAACGGTTATTATAATTAAGAAAAAGGAGATTAAGACAATGGGAACAATTATAGCTATCGGAGCAGGTATTGCAGTACTGACAGGTATCGGAGCAGGAGTCGGCATCGGTATCGCCACAGGCAAGGCGACAGAGGCGATCGCAAGACAGCCTGAGGCAGAAGGCAAGATCAGCAAGAACCTGATCCTCGGATGCGCGCTGGCAGAGGCAACCGCGATCTATGGTTTCATCATCGGCATCATGATCATTTTCTTCCTGAAATAAGGACGGAGGGCAGTATCCCGGAATGCTGCCGATGAGGCACAGCCGGAGAAGTTGATAAGAAAGGCAGGTCAAAAAGGTGATTCAGATAAACATGAACCTTGTCTATACGATTATAAACCTTGTTGTCCTTTATCTTTTGCTGAGGCATTTCCTCATCCGTCCCGTGACGCAGATCATGGAGAAAAGGAAGCAGATGGTCGAAGAGGGCTTCAAGAACGCGCAGGACATGCAGGATCAGGCTGCCCGGATGAAGCAGGAATATGAGGAAGCCTTAAACGGGGCAAAACAGGAATCCCTGCGGATCGTGGACAGTGCCCGCAGATCCGCGAAGGCAGAGTATGACAGGATCGTCGGCGAGGCAGGGGACAAGGCAGGAAGCATTATTGAGTCTGCAAAAGAAACTGTGCGCGTGGAGCGGGAAAAAACGATGAAGGAGCTCCAGTCACAGATCGCGGGTCTGGCCGTGGCGTCCGCCGCTAAGATCATGAGTGGAAATGGAGACGGGCAGACGGACAGCAGTCTGTATGACCAGTTTTTGAAGGAAACATCAGGAGAGACAGGTGAGGGCAGTGAAAATGAAGACTGATCGTGAAGTGCGCTGCTCATCGCCGGCAGTTTCGTACGGAAAGGTGCTCTTTGGGATGAAC
>DWUV01000129.1 GCA_019120595.1 Candidatus Mediterraneibacter tabaqchaliae
TCCATTGGGACTCCATCTCTCTTCTCTTAACATCTAAAACCAATGCTTTTCGGAACGCTCCCGCGGGATGTCCCGCTTTTATGATACACACCCCGAGGACTCACTTTATCCAAACCGGAAGAAAAAAGCCCCTGCGGGGCAAAAGTCAAGTGGCATATTGGCGCGAAGCGCCTCACGCCGCAGGCGAGCATCTTTGATGCAATGCCGGAAATCCGCTCCTCCTTCCGTCTTAGAAAAAACAAGTTCCCGGACTGCATATCATAAAAGCAGGACATCCCGTGGAGCGTTCCGAAAAGCATTTGTTCCGGATGTTAGCTGGCGGCAAATGGAGCCCCACTGGGCGAACATTTGACTCCGGCGTTACATCCGTTCAAATCTTTGAGGTAGAGCGGAGCGGGTCCTGCGTTATGATATGCAGTCCGGGAACGGACCTTATACTAAACCACCAAGGGAGCGATTTACCGCTTAAAGAACCCTTTCTTTTTCTGCGGCGGCTCTATGGAGCCTCCCCTGACGCTTTTGATCTCTGTTATGTAGAGGCCGCTGACAACAGCCTTGATCTCTTTCTTGACCGGCATGACTTCGAATACTTTGTTCTCGCACATGAGAGTCATGATCCTGGGACCGATCTTAGCCTTTACTACAGGGATCTTCGTACGTCTTAAATACTTGGGGGTATTCTCGACGACAGCAGCGGGCAGTCCCGCTTCTTTTAGTTTCATTTTCTTTTTATCGATAATAAGCATGCTGATGACCTGGGCTGCCGCTTCCATCTGCTCCCTCTGGGCTGCCTGCTTTTTCTCAGCTTTTTTCCCGAAGATATACAGAGCGACGCACGCTGCGATCACCAGTACAAGAATAACGGTCAGTACGATGGTTAATGGACTCACGTTATCATCCTCCTAAATCATAGATTTCCGCTTTTGCGCAAGTAGTATTGTAACATCCTTTCAGGGCAAGTGCAAGCAAATCAGGCTATTTGAAGGGCACTTTCGATATATTTTGGGTTTGCTTTTCGCCAGGGAAGCGGGTATACTGTTAGAGTAGCGGTTCTGCGCCGGGAGAAGACCGGGCAGAGCGCGGCGTCTTTTCCCGGGCGGCGGGTCCCGGCCGGGGGAAGTGATTTGAAAAAGGAGTTTTTTACATGGCAGAAATGATTTGGAACGGAGCGGTGGCAGTCTATGATTTTATCATGGACAATATCGTTATCATTAACGTCCTCTTCGCGCTGATCATCGTCTTTTTCCAGAGACGGTCCCCCCAGACCGTCTGGACGTGGCTGCTTCTGCTGTATTTTATACCGATCCTGGGATTTATCCTGTACCTGGTCATCGGGCAGGATTTTCACAAGAGCAGGATGTTTAAGGCAAAAGAGATCGAAGGCGAGCTGAAGTACGCGGTACGGAGGCAGGAGGAGGCGGTCTATCGCAAAAAGCTCAAACTGGCGAATCCGGAGATGGAGCGGTTTAAAGACCTGATCCTCTATAATCTGGAAGCCGGCGAGGCGGTCCTGACAGACAATAATGATATCAGGATCTATACAGACGGAAAGGCGAAATTCCGTGCCCTGATGGAGGAAATGCGGCAGGCGCGGAGATACATCCATGTGCAGTATTATATCATCCGCAATGACGAGCTCTGGCGGGAGATCGAGAAGGTCCTCATACAGAAGGTGCATGAGGGCGTGGAAGTCCGGGTGCTCTTTGACAGCATGGGCTGCCGCACCATGAAGAACAGGGATTGGGAGCGGCTGGAGAGAGAAGGGATCCAGGTGGCGGAATTTTTCCCTGCTTTGCTGGGAAAGCTGCAGCTCCGCGTCAATTACCGGAATCACAGGAAAATCGTGGTCATTGACGGAAGGATCGGATTTGTCGGCGGTTTTAACGTGGGAAGGGAGTACCTCGGCAGGGAGAAGAAATTCGGCTACTGGAGGGATACCCATCTGTGCATCGAGGGGGCGGCTGTGACCTCGCTTGCGGTGCGTTTCGTGCTGGACTGGAACTATGCGGCTAAGGAAAATCTGTTCCTGGAGGATGAGCTGTTTGAAATCCCGGAGTATGTCCGCAGAGGACGGGATCCGGTCCAGATCATATCCAGCGGGCCGGACTCCCAGACGAAGACGATCCATGATAATTACCTGAGGCTGATCCACAGCGCGAAGGATCATGTTTATATCCAGACGCCGTATTTTATACCGGATGAATCGATCCTGGACGCGCTGAAGATTGCCAGCAGGTCAGGGGTTGACGTACGCATTATGGTGCCGTGCAAGCCGGATCACCCGTTTGTCTACTGGGCGACCTATTCTTACATAGGGGATATGGTTGCGGCAGGGGCGAAATGCTACGTGTACAACAATGGGTTCCTGCACGCGAAGACGCTGAGCGTGGACGGTATGGTGGCGTGCGTGGGCACCGCGAATATGGATATCCGCAGTTTCGGGCTGAATTTTGAGGTAAATGCTGTGATTTACAGCGAGCGTACCGTACAGCGCCTGGAGCGCGCGTTTGAGAATGACATGACAAAGTGTACGCATGTGACCCGCAAGGTCTATGATGAGAGAAGCCTGGTGATCCGGGGAAAAGAACAGTTTTCACGGCTGCTGTCGCCGCTGCTGTAAGCGGCGCCGGGCTGAGAGGACAGAGAGAAAACGGCTTATCGGATCCGGCCGGCTGTGCCGGGACAGATAACATAGGAAAAGAAAGGCAAAAAGGAGAAAGTACAATGAAACAGAAAATGATTGCAATGCTGCTTGCGGCAGCTGTAGCAGGCACGCTCGCGGGATGCGGCAGCAAGGAGCTGTCCAACGAATATGTGACAGTGACAAAGTACAAAGGATTGGAAGTCGCGGAAGTGGAAGCGGAGGAAGTGACAGACGAGCAGGTGGAACAGGCCATCCAGTCGAGCCTTGAGAGTACGGCGGAGAAAGCGCAGATAACAGACCGCGCCGCGGAGATGGGGGATTGGGTAAACATTGACTTTACGGGATATGTTGACGGCGTCGCATTTGACGGCGGTACTGCCCAGGCGCAGGACCTGCAGCTCGGATCCGGGGCTTACATCGGCGCGTCCGGTGATTACGCGGGATTTGAGGAACAGATCGCGGGACACCAGACGGGAGAGGGATTTGATATCACTGTGCAGTTCCCGGAAAATTATTCCGAGGAGATGGCAGGAAAGGTCGCTGATTTCCATATCGTGCTCAATGAGATTTATGCGGAGAATGTGCCGGACCTGACGGACGAGTGGGTCCTGGCAAATGCCCAGGATGTCCAGACTGTGGATGAGTACAGGCAGCAGATCAGGGAACAGCTTGAAGAACAGGCGGAAACATCCAGACAGTCTCAGCTGATGAGTGCTGTCCAGACAGAGCTTCTGGGCAATATCGATGTGAAGAAATACCCGGATGGAGTGGTTGATGAACTGATAGCCCAGATGGAAGATTACTATACGCAGATGGCTGCAATGTACGGGGTGGAACTTTCGGAGTTTATCCAGAATTATCTGGGCACCACAGAAGATGATTTCAATGCCCAGCTCAAAGAATCCGCAGAGCAGACGGCTGCCATGGACGAAGCGATCAAGCTCATCGCCGAGAAACAGAAACTGACGCCTTCAGCCGAGGAATATGAAGAGCGTATGAAAGAATATGCTGCACAGGTCGGCATGGATGATGTCGACGCGTATAAAGAGCAGGTCGGCGAGGATACGCTGAAAGATGCGATCCTGATGGACGTGGTGCTGGAATATCTGACGGATGAGTGCGTACAGGTAGAAGAGAGCAGCGCCGAGTAAACGGGATACAGATTGGGAGGAAGAAGTGCGCCGCAGTCCGGAAGAAACACGGATGGCGGCAGTACCCCTGAAAGGAGGAATATAAGATGAAGCTGGAAAATGAAAGGCTCTGTGTGGAGATCGCAGAGCATGGGGCGGAAGTGACGAGGATCTATGATAAGATGAAGGATACAGAGCTTCTGTGGAACGGGGATCCCGCATACTGGAAGAGGCATTCCCCGATCCTGTTCCCGAATGTGGGGAAGACATACCATAATACAGTGCTCATCAACGGGACACAGTACCCGACCTCACAGCATGGGTTCGCGAGAGACAACAGGTTTCAGTGTGTCAGGGAGACAGCGGACACGGTTTCTTTCCTGTTTTCCTCAAACGAAGAGACAAAAGAAGTTTACCCGTTTGATTTCGACCTGACTGTCACATACAGGCTGGAAGGCGGCAGCCTCACCGTAAAATGGGAAGTCCAGAATACAGGGGACGAGGAGATGTACTTTACGATCGGCGGTCATCCGGCATTCTGTTTTGCGGACGCAGCGGATAAAAAAGAGGACTACATCCTGAAATTCCCGGGGAAGACATCCCTGGATTATATCCTGATCGATCTGGCGGAACTGGCGGCGGATACGGAGAAGGTGTACCAGCTGGATCTGGAGGATGAGTGCTGCCCGCTGAATGAAGAAATGTTTGAAAATGACGCCCTGATCCTGGACCACGGCCAGATCAGCGAGGTGTGGCTCTGCCATAAGGACGGCACGCCGCGCGTGGGGATGAAGTGCGAAGGGTTCCCCAATTTCGGCATCTGGTCTGTCAAAAACGCGCCGTTTGTGTGCCTGGAGCCATGGATGGGAAGATGCGATGATATCGGATTTGACAGGGAACTCTCGGAGAAGCCGGATGTCAATAAAGTGCCGGCAGGCGGCAGGTTCGAACAGAGCTATGTGATCGTGGCAGGGTAAGCCGGGTACGGCAGGCAGCAGCCGGATGAACTCCTGCCGGATTGCCGTATAAGAAAACATGCCGTGAAACAGGTCACGGCATGTGGGAGCAGTCTCTGCTCAAAAATCAGACATAAGAAAATTGAGCGAGCCGGGCGGGTTATCTGTCCCTTTTTCCAAAAGGGAGACCAGCCCGGCTATTGTATTCTCTATCTCTTCCCGGGAAGACGGGATCAGAGTGTTATCCATCTTTACTGTCAGTATGATCAGTACGATCTCTGCGAGTGCGTCCGGCTTGTCAAAAGAAATTTCTCCTTTTTCGATCCCCTGGCGTATGATCTCAGCCAGTACAGGCTTCAGCTCTGTGATCAGATGGTTGAGGTATTTCTGGTGCAGGAAGGACTCTTCCTGCGCGCCTGTCCCTTTGCCCTCCCTGGATCTTAAATATTCGGAAGAAGAATTCCGGCAGGCCTGAAAGATCATCGCCATCCTGGTAAACGGCGGGATCTCTGTCTGGGAAGAAAGATTTTTCGCGGTAGCCAGCGGTTTTTCATAGTTCCGCTCAACGAGCGCATCCAGGATCGCGTCCTTTGACGGGAAGTAGTAATAAATACTGCCTTTCCCGATCCCGGCGGTCTGCGCGATCTCGCTTACGGAAATGGTCTGAAGGTTCCTGCTTTCCAGAAGTTTCTGCAGGGAGTCTAATATAAGTTCGTATTTTTGTGATTGTACTGCCATGATTTCCGCCTTTCAAAATGCCTGAATATGTGAGTGTTATCATGCTGCTGCAAGTTCTGCGTGATTTTACACCTCAGTATAGCACATCGGCAAAAAAAGGACTACTGATCAAAACGCACAAAAAATTGTCTGGAATCTGCGTTTATTTTGATGATAGCGCAAGTTGACCGATGGTCGAAAAGGTGATAATCTAACGGAAGAAAAGGAATGACCGCTGGTCGAAAAAGGAAAGACACGGTCGAAAAGGAGGAAATCATGACTTACGCAGATATGTTTTCAAAAGTAAAAGGGATGCTCATTGGCGCTGATGTGAGCGATATCCACGAGCACCTGGCTTATCAGTTCAATATTACAGGCGAGGCGGAAGGGATCTTTTACGCAGAGGTAAAAGACGGCCAGCTCTTTGTGGAGCCGTATGAATATTTTGACCGCGACGCTATGTTCACATGTTCGGCGGAGACGCTGTTTAAGATCGCGGAGGGGAAGACGGATCCGGTGCTCGCGTTTACGCTGGGCAGGCTGAAAGTAGAGGGGAATATCGATAAAGCGCTGAGGCTGAAAGACTTGATCAACAGTAAAAAGAAAGCAGACTAAAAAAGGAGATGTGACAGAATGGGCAGCATATTGAAGACAGCGGCGGCTCTTCTCGGAGCGGCGGCTGCGGCAGAGGCGGCGGGCAGCGCCTACCTTTACAGGAGGACCATGATCCGCTATAACGCGAAGACGGAACGCACGATGAAGATGTCCGGCGTGGACTGGGAGAAATACATTCCCATGATGAAAGAGCGCAGGGAATGGATGATGCAGCAGCCTCATGAGGATGTGTGGATCACTTCCCATGACGGCCTGAAGCTCCACGGCACCTATTTCAAAGGCGATGAAGGGAACAAGGCAGTGATCTGTTTCCACGGGTATACGAGCGAGGGGCTGAACGACTATGGCAGCCTTTCCCATTACTACCTGAAGCACGGGTTCCGGATGCTGCTCATCGACCTGAGGGCCCACGGGAAGAGCGAGGGCGAGCACATCGGCTTCGGCAATATGGACAGGCTCGACGGAATGCGCTGGGTGCAGTGGATGGTGGAGAAGATGGGAGAAGACGCACAGATCCTGCTCCACGGGAACTCCATGGGAAGCGCCACGGTCTGCATGATGAGCGGGCTGGAACTGCCGCCCCAGGTAAAGGGGATCATATCCGACTGCGCGTTCACTTCGATGAAAGAGGTGTTTACCCACGTGCTCCACAGCATGTACCATATCCCTGCATTCCCCATGCTGCAGATTGCAGACTGGGCGAATAAGAGGCAGGTCGGCTACGGGCTGGACGACTTGAGTTCAGCGCGCGAGGTCAGGAAGGCGAAGGTGCCGTTCCTGTTCATCCACGGAGAGGACGACGTCTTCGTGCCGTGCTGGATGACGGAGGAAATTTATAAAAACTGCGCGTCCCCGAAGACGAAGCTGATCGTCAAGGGCGCGGGACACGGAGAGAGCTACTATAAGGATACAGAAGGCTATGAGAGAGCAATGGATTCATTTATAGGAGGAATCATAAAATGATGAAGACAAGGAAGGGATACAAAGTATATCCGCTGACAGTCGCACAGAAGTTTCATATGTACTACGCGCCGCACTGCCCGAGCCTGGCGGTGCTGAATATCGGGACGAGCCTGACGATCGAGTTCGAGCTTGACTGGGACGAGCTGAAGAGAGCGGTCAACAAAGCGTATGAGAGAAGCGAGGGGATGCGCGTCCGCTTTGCAAAGGATAAAGAAGGAAACTACTATCAGTACGTAGTCAAACACGAAGATCAGGACATTGAGTTCGTCGATTTCTCAAACGGAACGATGGAAGAAGCGGAAGAGACGATGAAGGCATGGACAAGAGTCCCGTTCAAGCTTGAGGACACGCAGCTTACAAGAGTGGTCATGATCAAGATGCCGGACGGGTTCAACGGACTCTATTTCCTCGGCCAGCATATGATCGTGGACGCGCAGTCGCTGATCTGTTTCCTGAAGGATATCATCGAAATCTACTGCAGCGCGAAGTTTGAAGGGGTTCCGTATCCGAAGGAGATGGCGTCCTACCTCGAACAGCTGCAGAAGGATCTCGCGTATGAGGCGGGGAGCAAAGCGCAGAAGAGAGACATCGAGTATTTCCAGAAGGAAATTGAGAAGGGAGAGCCGATCTTCAGCGGCATCACAGGAAGGGATAAGCTGGAAGCGGCAAGAGAGATGTTCAAAAACCCGGAACTGCGCACCGCATTCAGCGCATCCGGTGATACGACGTCCGCGCTGGATATCTTCCACCTGGAGGAGGAGCCTACGAAGCGGCTCATGGACTTCTGCGAGAAGTATCATGTCTCCCTGGCATGCCTCCTTCTGATGGGGCTGCGCACCTATCTCCAGAAGATGAACGGATTCGAAGATGTGTCCATCAACAATGCCATCGCGAGACGCGCTACCCTGAAGGAGAAAAAATGCGGCGGCACAAGGATCCATTCCTTCCCGATCCGCACGATCTTCCCGGAGGATATGAAGTTCATCGACGGAGTTTTTGCGATCCGCGATAAGCAGAACGAGATCTTCCGCCATGCAGATTACGATCCGACGGCATATTTCGCATACCGCTCAAAGACCTATCCCCAGCCGCACGCAGGGCTTACCTATGAGCAGATTTCCCTGACCTACCAGCCGTTGACGCTGAAGGAGAAGGGGCTGGACCAGCTCGGGGATATCCGTTATAAGACAAAATGGTATCCCAACGGTACATGTCCGCAGGCAATGTACCTCACTGTGATGCACCGCCCGGAGGACAATGGGCTGGACTTCAACTTTGAGCATCAGGTCAAGGCAGTGTCCAGGGATGAGCTGGAGTAC
>DWUV01000012.1 GCA_019120595.1 Candidatus Mediterraneibacter tabaqchaliae
AGCTTCAACACCAAGTTTTTCTACTTTAATGATATCGCCTTCAGCTACTTTGTACTGTTTACCACCTGTTGCTATAATCGCGTACATATGGCACCTCCTATTATCATTACTCGCCAATTACGGTGTCTGCAAGGGCAGAGCTTAAACCTCATTGTGCGGCATACTGTTGTAGTATAGCATACACATTTCCGGGACGTCAATAGGAATCCGACAAATTTTTCAGCTTTTCGTAACAGTATTCTATAATGCTCTTTCTCGTGATGATCCCGATGAATTTATTCTGGTCGTCCACAACGGGCACAAAGTTCTGGTTCATCGCCTTCTGGATCAGGTCTTCCATATCCGAGTCCGCGGACACGGCCTTGTAGTCCGCCTTTCTCGGGAAATCCTGGATAAAGATATTCTCCGCTTCCTTCAGGTTCAGATTTGTATAGCGCTTGATCCCCCAGAGAAGGTCTCCCTCTGTGATCGTCCCCACATACTCGCCTTCTTTGTTCAGCATGGGGATGGACGCGTATTTGTGGTACTCCATCGTCTCGAGCACCTGACGGAGCGTACCATGGTCATATACGTATGCTGTCTCACTCTTTGGATTCAAAAAGAACAGGATGTTCATTTTTATCTGCTGTCCGCCTTTCCTTAAATCTGAGTCAGAACAAAAATCTCATACAGCGCGCGGATCGCATTTTTGAAATCCTCGTGCTTCACACCCACAATGATATTGAGCTCGCTGGAGCCCTGGTCGATCATCTTTACATTAATGTGCGCGTGCGCCAGCGCCGAGAAGATACGTCCGGCCGTGCCCCGTGTGGATTTCATGCCGCGGCCGACAACCGCGACAAGCGCAAGATCCGACTCAAGCTCTACATGATCCGGGTGTACCGCCCTCTGGATATCAGAGAGGATCTTCTGTTCCTTCTCCTCAAATGAATTTTTATTTACGAAGATCGTCATCGTATCGATCCCTGACGGCATATGCTCGATGGATACGCCGTTATCCTCAAATACCTGGAGCACTTTGCGGCAGAATCCGACTTCCGAGTTCATCATCGCCTTCTCGATCGTGATCGAGGCGAACCCGTCTGTACCCGCGATGCCGGTGATCGTGTATTTCGGCTGCCGGCAGGTGCTCTCTACGATGAGGGTCCCTTTGTCTTCCGGGGCATTTGTATTCCGGATGTTGATCGGGATGCCTGCCTTTCTTACCGGGAAGATCGCATCCTCGTGGAGAACGCTTGCTCCCATGTAAGAAAGCTCTCTCAGCTCTTTGTAAGTGATCGTCTCGATGGATTTCGGATTCTTTACGATGCGGGGATCTGCGATGAGGAAGCCGGATACGTCAGTCCAGTTCTCATACAGGTCCGCATGCACGGCAAGCGCCACAAGGGATCCTGTGATATCAGAACCGCCGCGGGAAAATGTCACCACAGTCCCGTCCGCTCTTGCCCCGTAAAAGCCGGGGACAACCGCCGCGTCCATATCCTTCAGCTTTGCCGAGAGCAGTTCGTCTGTCGTCTCGGCGTTAAAAGAACCGTCGTCGTTAAAGCGGACGACTTCCGCCGCATCGACAAACTCAAATCCGAGATAAGATGACATGATCTTCCCGTTCAGGAATTCTCCTCTTGAAGCAGCGTAATCCACTCCTGCTTTATTCCGGAAATTTTCACGGATGACCTCAAAGTCCTGGTCCAGGGAGCAGTCCAGGTTCAGCCCGTCAATGATCTCCTGGTATCTCGCCTGAATATCAGCAAGCTGTCCTGAGAAGTCCTCGCCTTTTACAGCTGCATCATAGCAGGCATACAGCATATCCGTTACTTTTGTATCACTGGAAAAACGCTTGCCGGGAGCAGACGGCACGACATAACGCCGGTTCTCATCGCCGTGGATGATCGCCCCAACCTTTTTAAACTGATCAGCGCTTGCCAGGGAGCTTCCGCCAAACTTTACTACTTTCTTCATTCTTTTTCTTCCTCCAAATGCCGAACTTTTATCGTAATGTACTCCGGCGCCGGTCCGGCGCACTCTCGGTACAATATTATAACGCTTCCCCGCGGGCTTGTAAATGATAATTTTCCTCTTCGTACAGCGGCCTCCGGACTTTCTTCCGGGTGACCTCCACGAGCCCGAGAGGCGTGATATCCACAAGCGATGTCTGGATCGGATCCTTTGAAAGATGAAAGCGGAATTCATGGAGCAGCTGGCGTGTATGTTCCTCGGATCCCATATTGATGAAATCGATGATGATGATCCCGGACAGGTTCCTCAGGCGGATCTGCCTCGCCGCCTCCCTCGCGGCCTCCATGTTTACCTTCACGGCTCCTTCCTCGCTTTGCGCCCTGCTCCGCGCCTTTGCGGCTGTCTTCCCGGAATTCACATCAATGACGGTCAGAGCTTCCGTAGGCTGGATGATAAGGTATCCTCCTGTCTTGAGCCAGGCGCGCTCCCTCAGTGCTTTTTCAAGGATCGTCTGCGTGCTGTACAGTTTATCCAGCGGAAAAGAGGGATCATCGTAGAGCTTCAAAAGAGGCAGCTTGTCCGGAAGCTCCGTGCGGAAATAAGATTGTATCCTTGTATACAATCCCTTGTCTCCTATGATGATCTCTTTCATCCCTTCCATATAGACATTTTTCAGATCCAGGATATAGGAAGGCGGCGCTGATTTCAGACAGGAAAAGCATTTTCTTGTGGCTGCCGTCTGAAAGAGGGATTCGTATTCTTCTCTGAGAGAGTTGATCTCATCGAGCACATCCTGAAACGGCACGTCTTTTGCATTCGTACGGACAATGATCCCGTATCTGTCGTTCTGGAGACAGCTCAGCTTTTCCTTATATTCATCCTTCAGGCTTTTCGGGATCTTGGAAGATACGCCGATCCTGGTATTGCCATGGGTCAGCACGGCATACCTCCCGGTAAAGCTGATGCATCCCGTCACAGTGGGGGCTTTTGTCCTGACTGCTTCCCTGCTGATCTGAACGACAAGCTCATCCCCGATGCAGAGCGCTTTTTTCCCCGACTTTTGTGTAAAGAAGGAAATCGCTGTATCCTTCATATCATAATAACAGTTCACACCTTTTTCGATTTCGATAAATGCCGCGCCGATATTCGGGACAATGTTTTTCACTTTGCCGACATAGACGTCGCCCAGCCTGTGGCTGCCGTTTCCCTGTTCCTCTTCCGGTGCGCTGTGGATCTCAACGATCTCCCCGTCTTCCAGGAAAAAGGTCCGTATCCTGTTTTCGCGTTTTTCGATCAGGATCTTCCGTTCCAATCTCACTCTTCCTTTCTATGCTGTTCCCGGATATTACACTGACATCTCCTGACCCAGTGCTTCCAGGGATACAAGGTTTCTCTTTCCATCCTCTCCCATATCTGCGTACATCTCAAGCCTGTGGTAAGCAAACGAGACAGACCCTTCCGGGACTGCGCTCCCGGAGAGAAATGTCTCCATCACAAGATCCGGCTTTAAATTTTCCGCGCTTCCAGCCGCAAGCTGCAGGAAAATGCTATCTCCCCTTATCTCCCACCTGTATATCAGCGGACGGATATCAACTTCCCTCTCGCTGCGCTTTGTCTGTTTGATGACGCGGATCTCTTTTTGCGCCATGAAATCCGAAAATCCCTCTTTCCAGTTTTCCGGAAGTGTGCCTTCTTTTACAGAGACAAGGTAGTCCGCCGCCGCGAGGATCGTCATCCCTGTCATCTTCTTTTCATCCGGGATCTGCCGGATACTGATCACCTCGATCCCTTCCGCGCATTCTTTATTCATCCGCTTTACGGCTTCCAGACTGTCCACCGGGGCTGTCAGCTCGATATCCAGATATTCTCCGTCGCTTGTCAGGCCGATCCCAAGGGGACTGGCGAAAGACATGATCATATGGGGGCTGTACCCGCCCGTAAATGCGATGGGAATGTCCGCCCGCCTCATAAGCTTCTGGAAAAACCGCATCACATCCAGGTGTCCGATAAAGCGGAGGACACCGTATTTCCTGAATTTAATTCTTGCCTTCATAGCAGACACCTCCTCCGAACGATGCAGCGCCGCAGCCGGAGCACTGCATCCGGCAGTTTGGCGTCACCTCGCCCTTCATTGCCTTTTCCCACTCTCTGCGCAGGAAGCTCCGGCTCACGCCGATATCGATAAAATCCCACGGGAAGAGCTCGTCATCCCCGCGCTGCCTTAAATTATAAAACTCAATATCCACCCCGGTATTGTCAAACGCCTGCATCCAGAGATCATTGCGGAAGCATTCGGTCCATGAGTCAAAGAGGCATCCGAGCCGATAGGCCTCCTCGATCACACGGCCGACTCTCCGGTCGCCTCTTGCCATAACGCCTTCCAGGACCGTGGTCTGGGCGTCATGCCAGTTATATTTCAGGCTCTTGCGGTTCAGCTGCGCCTGGAATTCCTCTTTGACGACAGAGGCGCGTCTTGTATATTCCTCAGCGGATAACATGGACGCCCACTGGAAAGGCGTAAAAGGCTTGGGCACAAAGAATGCGGAGCTTGCAGTGATCTGGCATTTCCCGTTTCTCTGTTCTTTCGGGATCTCGTAATACCTGCGCGCCACCCGGTCGGACAGACGCGCGATCTCCCTCATATCCTCCTCTGTCTCCGTCGGAAGTCCCAGCATGAAATACAGCTTCACCTTGTTCCATCCGCCTTCGAACGCCTGCCCCGCGCCCTCCAGGATGTCCTCCTCAGTAAGCCCCTTGTTGATCACGTCCCTCATCCTCTGGGATCCGGCTTCCGGGGCAAACGTAAGGCTGCTTTTCCTGATATCCTGGACGCGGCTCATGACATCCAGAGAAAAGGCATCGATGCGCAGGGACGGAAGCGAGATATTGATCCCTCTGTCCTTAAACTCATCGATCAGGAACGTCACAAGCTCTTTTAACTCAGAGTAATCACTGGAGCTCAGGGAGCTCAGAGAGATCTCCTCATGCCCGGTGTTTTTCAACATGGCGCGGGCGTATTCCTTGAGTTTTTCCACATCCCGCTCCCTTGTCGGGCGGTAGATCATCCCGGCCTGGCAGAAACGGCATCCGCGGATGCAGCCCCGCTGGATCTCGAGCACGACTCTGTCCTGGGTTGCCTTGATAAAAGGGACCACCGGCTTCATCGGGTACGGGCTGTCCGTCACTTCCATGACAGCCTGTTTCTTTACCTTTTCAGGCGCGTGCGCATTATTGGGAGTAAACGACAGGAGCGTGCCGTCTTCCCGGTAGGCGGCGTCATAAAACTGCGGCACATAGAGGCCTTCGATCTCAGCAGCTCTTTCCAGGAATTCCTTCCGGCTTTTCCCGGATCCTTTCCACTCTTTATAAGCATCCAGAAGCTCGCCGTAAACAGTCTCTCCCTCTCCGATATAGAAGAGATCAAAGAACTCCGCAAGGGGCTCAGGATTATAGGCGCACGGCCCGCCGCCGATCACAATGGGATCCGCATCCGTCCGTTCTGCTGCGCGGAGAGGGATATGGCTCAGTTCCAGGATCTGAAGGATGTTTGTATAGCACATCTCAAACTGGATCGTAATGCCGAGGAAGTCGAAATCCTTTATCGGATCCTGAGACTCCAGGGCAAAAAGGGGGATCTTCTTCTCCCGCATCACCTTGTCCAGATCGACCCACGGGGAATAAACCCTCTCACACCAGACGTCATCCCTGCGGTTGAACATATCGTACAGGATCTGGATGCCCAGGTGGGACATGCCGATCTCATATACATCCGGGAAGCACATGGCAAAGCGGATGTCCACCTTGTCTTTGTCCTTCATCACAGAATTCACCTCACCGCCGATATAGCGCGCCGGTTTTTCAATATTCAGCAGTATCTCGTCGCTTAAAGCTAATTTTCTCATACTTTACCTCATTTTATTTTTTCCCAGATTTCTTCGTCAAACCTGCGGTCTTTATAATAGTAAGGCTTGTCCGCTTCGGTGATCTCCCGGATCACCCGGCAGGGATTTCCCGCCGCGCAGACATTGGCCGGAATGTCCTTTGTCACAACGCTTCCCGCTCCGATCACAGCATTGTCCCCGATCGTGACGCCCGGAAGGATGACGCAGCTTCCGCCGATCCATACATTGTTTCCGATCGTTACAGGGATCCCATACTCATATCCGGAATTCCTGCTGTCAGGATGGATGGGATGGCCTGCTGTATAGATGGATACATTCGGACCGAACATCACATTATTTCCAATCCGGATCTTCGCCACATCCAGCATGACGCACCCGGTATTCGCATAAAAATTTTCCCCCAGGATGATATGTGTCCCGTACTCGCAGTGGAACGGCGGCTCAAAGTACACGTTTTCCCCGTGGACGATACCGGCCTCGTCCAGAAATTTTCTCCCTGCTTCCGGGTCAAAGGGCATAACCGTATTATATTGTCTGACCGCCTTCTTTGCAGTCAGCTGTTCTTCTATGACACTGGCATCAGAAAAGTATGCCATCTCGTGGTCTCTTCGGTATCTGTTATCCATTTTTTCCTCCTTAGCCGAATCTGCTTGTTCTATTTTACACTGTCTTTGTGTATAAAACAACAGAAAACCGGGAACGCAAAACACTCCCGGTTTACTTAATCATAAAAAATTTCTTTTCCCCAATTATCCACACTATATGGAATAATTTCTACATTCATTTCCAAACGCTGCCTATTGTAGTGTTCTATCCAGTAAAACATATCCGAGTATCCGAGAAGATCCAGCTCTTTTCCATAATAATCTGTCAATGCTAATCGTTTAATCTGCCCTAAATTAAATTCATCGTGTTTTTGGGTAGTTGCAGGTACGAAGAGTTTTTTTGTGCTCAATATTTTATCTAAAACAGCCGGATCAGAATTTCTATAATAATCTAATAGAAAAAGA
>DWUV01000130.1 GCA_019120595.1 Candidatus Mediterraneibacter tabaqchaliae
TGTGATCGGGTAGATCGCCGCGACTTCTGTATACGCATAGGAAACGTGAGCAGCAGCCTGGTTACCGTCCATGGTCTTCATTTTTCTTGCCATTTTCTTGTTCCTCCTTAAAATTTACATAGAAAATATAAATATTCACATGTGGTTTTATTATATCGCCAAAAATGACAAAAGTCCATAGAGTGCGGTCGGGTTTTTGTATCTTTTGGAGTACAGCGGTTACTCCTGATCTCTCACTGAAATCACATTTTTCAAAGGAGTTTTGTGATATTGTCCACATTTTTCAAACGTCTTTTGTGCCTCAGCATACTTCTTTCCTAACTTCCCACGCAATCTCCACGCTCTTCCCGCAGTGCCCAAGGCCAACACACAGCACCTCTCCGCCAAGCCCTGCCGCATATCCTTCTTTGTCAGTGCATAGAACATCATGCATTTTCAGGCTGCCCCTTAGCCGTACAAAAAACGGCTATCCCTCATGCAATGAGTATAACCGTTTTTCCGCTGTATCTCAATACAAATTGTCTCATTTTCTGAGCCGTTCCGGGGCCGAAATTACTGGTCACGCCTAACCGCCGTCCTCTGCCCGCTTTTGTATCTTTATCAGGTTCCCTTATTTCTCTTTGAATTTAAAGATCCTGTCCTTTTTCTTCGGCGGTTTACTGCCCTCGATCTTATCCGGCATGGGCTCATAGACCTTCCCGCTCTTGAGCATGGGCATCTTTCTGTGATGCTTCCGCAAATAAAGCAGAGCCACCCCTGCGGCCACTACGATCACCCCTGCAAGGAGCTGGGATACCGGGAGCCCGATCCCCGGGAGCAGGAGCTGGTCCGTGCGCAGTCCTTCGATCCATACCCTTCCCAGCGCATAGCCGAATACATACAGAAGGAACAGCTCTCCTTCATATTTTTTGTGCTTCCTGTAAAGCACCAGAAGAATGAGCAGTACCGCGCACCACACGGATTCATACAGAAATGTCGGGTGGACCTGGATATATTCCACGCCGCCGATGGTTTCTATATTGCGGCGCATAGTCTCCGTCACATCCCCGGAGCGCACTGCGTCCAGCGGAAGCCTCATGGCAAACAGGCTGTCCGTATATTCTCCGAATGCCTCTCTGTTGAAAAAGTTGCCCCAGCGCCCGAGCATCTGTCCGTTCAGGATCGCCAGCGCCACTGTATCAAAGATCTGGAAGGGAGAAAGCCTCTTTACCCTCGCCATGATAAACACAGCGATCACCGCGCCGATCACGCCTCCGTAGATGGCAAGTCCGCCCTCCCGCAGATTAAAAATATCCAGCAGGTTGTCCCTGTACATATCCCAGGAGAAGACTACATAGTAGATCCTGGCCCCGGCGATCCCCATGATCACTCCGATGATCCCCATATCCAGATAATCTTCCGGGTTCTGCCGCGTCCTCTTCGCCTCATGGGTGGCAATAAGAAAACCGATCAGGATCGCCGCCCCGATGATCATGCCGTAATATGCGATCTTAAATCCGAAAACGTCAATGTCCTTCCCCACATGATCCAGTGTGATCCCCAGATTGGGAAAGCTGATGTCATAATGCATATCCATACTCCTCCGTCCCTGCAGCCACATCATCCGCAAAACCGCACTGTCGTGCTTACTGCGGCTGCGCATCCCCTGCGTCCGTTCAGCCGCGCCATGGGCTGAACTGGTTTTATACGTTAAACCTGAACAGCATGATATCGCCGTCCTTGACGACGTAGTCTTTTCCTTCCAGGCGCACCAGCCCTTTTTCCTTCGCCGCCGCGTGGGAACCGCATGCCATCAGGTCGTCATAGCTGACCACTTCCGCCCGGATAAATCCTCTCTCAAAGTCAGAATGGATCTTTCCTGCTGCCTGCGGCGCTTTTGTTCCTCTTGTGATGGTCCACGCGCGCACTTCCGGCTCGCCCGCCGTCAGATAGCTGATCAGCCCGAGCAGATGGTAGCTTGCCCTGATCAGCTTCTCCAGTCCCGACTCTTCCAGCCCCAGGTCATCGAGGAACATCTTCTTCTCATCATCGTCGAGCTGAGAGATCTCTTCCTCGATCTCAGCGCACACTACAAATACTTCGCAGCCCTCCTGAGCAGCGTATTCGCGGACAGCCTGTACTCCCGAGTTGGAAGCGCCGTCGTCAGCCAGGTCATCCTCAGACACATTTGCCGCGAAGATCACCGGCTTCGCTGTCAGCAGATTGTAGCCCGCAAGCCACGCCTGCTCGTCCTCATCGTCAGTCACAAAGCTCTTTGCCAGCTTATTCTCTTCCAGATGCGCTTTTACACGATTCAAGAGATCCAGTTCTTTTGCCGCTGTCTTATCATTCCTGGACAGCTTCACGGTCTTGGCGATCCTTCTCTCCAGGATTTCCAGATCAGAAAAGATCAGCTCCAGATTGATCGTCTCAATGTCGCGCATCGGATCAATACTTCCGTCTACATGCACGATATTTGTATTTTCAAAGCAGCGCACCACATGGACGATAGCATCCACTTCACGGATGTTTGCAAGGAACTGGTTTCCCAGTCCTTCTCCTTTGGAAGCTCCCTTCACAAGCCCTGCGATATCCACGAACTCGATCGCCGCGGGGATGATCTTCTTCGTGTGATACATCTCTCCTAGAACATCCAGCCTCTTATCCGGCACTGTCACCACGCCCACATTCGGGTCAATGGTACAGAAAGGATAGTTCGCCGACTCTGCGCCTGCTTTTGTCAATGAGTTAAATAATGTACTTTTCCCGACATTCGGTAATCCTACGATTCCCAGTTTCATTTATCCTTTATCTCCTTTGTTTTCCCTGATTATGAAACGCCTTTCTTTCAGACAGAACGGGTTCCACTGCAACATTTGAATTATATCACAGTGCCCGCGAACCCTCAATAGCAAAGGGCCCCGAGCGCCTATTAATTAAAAAATTCAGGATCCGTAGCACATTGGCTTGACAATATGTCGGATACAACATATTATGATATTAAAGAAAGGGAGTATACTAATGTATGAAGTAATCCTATATGATACAGAAGATGGAAGATGCCCGGTGCAAGATTTGTTAAAAAATCTCAGAAAACACCAAAAGCAGAAAAGGAGCTGGCAAAAAAATATAAGGAAGATTATGAACGGAGGTATGGCAATGAGTAGTTACAAAGCTTATAAACAAAAAGCATTACAAAATCCAGAAGTAAACGCTGAATATGACGCACTACAGCCGGAATATGATATTATTCAGGCAATGATCGATGCAAGAGTAGAACAGAACATGACTCAGAAAGATTTATCAGCCAGAACAGGAATCACGCAGGCAGATATCAGCCGCATTGAAAATGGAACAAGAAATCCCAGCCTGAGTATGGTAAAGAAACTTGCACAGGGATTAGGAATGCAGCTGAAACTGGAATTCATTCCAATGTCCACCAAAAAATAAAACGTAATTTTTTATCTCCCTCGATTTTCCACACAAAAAAGAGCCGGTTATGATGAACCGACTCTTTTTTAGTATATTTCCCTTCTAATCCCTCGTCTCCATCAGTATGACCTTCCCGAACGAAAACGAGATCGTCACCTCATCCTCCGCGAATTCATTGCTCACGCAGAGGCTGTCATCCGGCCTGAGGAAATGATCCTTCAGCGGGTACTTCGCCCCGGTGATGGACAGCGCGTCCACCGGGAGCTCCATCGGGAACAGGGAAAAATACTTCCCGAACGCTTCCTCCCGCTTCAGTGTGATCCCCTTGTCCAGAAGACGGATCTGGTTATGGCTGTCCAGGATCCGTGCGTCCGCCCCCGCGTCCAGCGCGATCTGCAGGCACTGGATATTCGCCCAGAGATGGTCGATCCTGTTTCCGGTGCCGCCCAGGATCCAGATCTCCTTCCGGTTCAGCCCGATGCAGAGCCGCAGCGCGATCTCCGTATCTGACGCGTCCTTGACCGGATTGAACTCCCGGATCGGCACATCCGCCTCTTCCCGGTAATAATCCACCAGCCCTTTGGGGACACTGTCAAAATCACCCACGATATAATCCGGCTTGATCTCATGGTCATAGAGAAACTTAAGTCCTCTGTCCACTCCGATCACAAATTCCGTCTCTTCACTTTTAATGATGGGGAGGGCGAAATCTTTTTCCAGCATTCCTCCGCTTACGATCACAGTCCGCTTACTCATGATTCCTCAATATCTCCATAAATCCTGCAGTGTTTTTTTTGATATCCCCTTTGTAGACGCCCGACCCGGACACGATCACATTCGCTCCCGCGTCCAGCACTTCCGCCACATTGGAATGGTAGATGCCGCCGTCTACTTCCACGTCTTTTTCAAGCCCCCGCTCATCGAGCAGGTCTCTGAGCTGTCTGATACGCCCCAGCGACTCCGGGATAAATGCCTGCCCGCCGAATCCCGGTTCCACACTCATGACCAGGAACATATCCGCCTGCTCCAGATAAGGGATGAGCGCTTCCACCGGAGTGCCCGGCTTGATCGAAATGCCCGCGCGCACGCCGCATGCATGGATCTCATCCAGCGTCTTCCCCGGATCCTCACATGCCTCCAGGTGGATGGTGATGATATCTGCGCCGCAGGCAGCGAATTCCTTCACATACCGGATGGGCTCAGTGACCATGAGGTGCACGTCCAGCACCTGGTCCGTGAAGCCTTTTACAGATGACAGCACCGGCATGCCGAATGAGATGCTCGGCACGAAGATCCCGTCCATCACATCAAAATGGATATACTGCGCACCCGCCTCCTCTGTCTGTTTCAGCTGTTCTCCCAGGATCTTAAAGTCCGCCGAGAGCATCGACGGCGCCAAAATATTCTCTCTCATCTAATACCTCTTTCTTTCCTGTAACTCCCGGTACATCATCACATAATCTTCATACCGGATCTGATGTATCTTCCCTTCCTCCACTGCCTCTTTGACCGCGCATCCAGGCTCGTGGATATGACTGCATCCGTTGAAACGGCACTTTCCTTCACAGGACGCGAATTCCGGGAAGCAGTATTTCAGCTCTTCTTTCTCGACATCACCCACATAGAGAGAGCTGAACCCCGGCGTATCCATGATATAGGACTCCCCGCCCAGCATGATCAGCTCGGAATGCCTTGTCGTATGCTTCCCTCTCTCGATCTTGCGGCTGATGCTCCCTGTCTCCATCTTCACCCCGCTCTGGAGGAGATTGATCAGGGAGGATTTGCCCACTCCGGACGGACCTGCGATGGCGGTCGTCTTCCCCCGAAGGAGTTCTTTGAGCCTGTCGATATTTTCCTCTTCCTTTGCGCTTGTAAACAGGAGCGGATATCCGCAGCTTTCGTATACTTCTTTTAATCCCGCGATCTCAGGATCCGCCGCGATATCCGCCTTGTTAAAGCAGAGCACCGCCGGGATCCCTTTCGTCTCCATCATGACAAGGAAACGGTCGAGGAGATTAAAATGCGGTTTCGGCTTTGTCACGGCAAACACGACCAGAGCCTGGTCGATATTCGCCACAGCCGGGCGCACCAGTTCATTCTTCCGCGGAAGGACGCGTATGATATTTCCTTCCATATCTTTCTCATGGGTGATCTCCATCTCCACGTTGTCTCCCACCAGAGGTTTGACACCGTCCTTCCGGAAAATCCCTTTTGCCTTACACTCATAAACACCGGATCCTACTACATGAACGTAGTAGAATCCGGCAATTCCTTTCATGATCTTACCCTGCATCGTCATCGGTCTTTCTGTTTTTCTGTCTTTTCTCTTCCGCCGGAAAGTTCTGCCCTGCCGGGCCGCCCTTTATTCCAGCTCCGGACTTCCGCCGGCATCTCCGCCGTCACCGGTATCCTCCGGTCCCATGCTCACCCAGTAATAGATCGTACTGCCCTTCTCGACCTTCACCCCTACTTCAGGGTTCAGCCGGCAGACTGTCCCCTCGGGATAATCACTGTACTGCTGTCCGCCGTATACTGCATTGAGCCCGGATTCACTGAGCACCTGCTCCGCTGTTGCCGGATAAGACTTCAGCACATCCGGCACTTCCACAGTCTGGGTCTTCGGCCCAAGGCTTACCACATAATTCACAGTCGAGCCCGCTTCCACCGAAGTACCTCCCTCCGGGCTCTGGGAGATCACATTCCCCGCGGAGACTGTATCGCTGTAATCCTCACTCGCGCTTCCTGTAAGCCCTTCCGCCGCGAGAGCCGCCTCTGCATCCGCTTTGCTCATGTTTCGGATATCCGGCACTTTCGCCTGTTTTTTCCCAATGCTGACGACAATCGTCACGTTGGTTCCCTCATCAACTTCCGTGCCAGCTGCCGGATCTGATGAGATTACATTTCCCGAAGCCACGGTATCGCTGTTTTCAGTTGTATGCGTCACCTTCAGCCCCGCGTCCTGGAGCATCTTTTCTGCCTCTGATTCACTCTTGTCGACTACATTCGGCACTTCTACCTTCTCAGCCGCCTCTCCGCTGCTGATCACTACAGTAACTGTTGAATTTTTCTTTACCTTCTCTCCCACGCCCGGCTTCTGGCTCTTGATCTCGCCTTTCGAATAATCGTTAGAAGGTTCTTCTTCCGAAGCCTTCTTAATTCCAAGATCATGCTTCTTGAGCTCTTTTTCAGCCTCCTCGTAAGTCATGCCCCGGACATCCGGCACTTTTACAGTTTCTTCCTCTGTCGCCACGATACCCGGACCTGAGAAAAATCCTGCCGCATTCGCCACGAGGAAAAGCACGAGCAGAGCGATCACCACGCCCGCCACGATCATCAGGATACGCATGATCCGCTTCGTGTCCGGATTCACATCGTTTTTCTTCCTGCCCCTTCGGTCATACTGTCCCTGACGCCTGCCGCGGAGACGTTCGTCCTCATCCTCCTCGTCTTCGTCGTCATCGTCATCATAATCATCGTCATAGTCGTCATCATCGTAACCGGCGCGCCCTCTGCCCTGTACCTGCTCCAGCTCCGCCGTGGACATGACCATCGTGCGGTCCGTATCTCCGCCTGCTGCTCCCAGGACGACGAAATCGCCTTCCGGATCCACGAGAGACCGCTTCAGATCCAGCAGGAGAGACGCGCAGTCATGATAGCGCAGTCCCGGATTTTTCTGGGTACATTTCATGATGATGCACTCCAGGCTGTACGGGATATCCGGCACTTCCTCTGCGGGGGACTTGATCTCCTCCTGCAGATGCTTGAGTGCCACTGACACAGTAGAGTCGCCGTCAAAGGGCACATGGCCTGTGATCATCTCGTACATGGTGATACCGATGGAGTAGATATCGCTCTTCTGGTCCACCACTCCGCCTCTCGCCTGTTCCGGCGACGTATAATGCACAGACCCCATTACGCTCGTGCTGATCGTCTGTGTGGCGGTCGTTGCGCGCGCGATGCCGAAATCTGTGACTTTCACTTTTCCGTCTTTTGAGATAATGATATTCTGGGGTTTGATATCCCTGTGTATGATATGCTGGTTGTGAGCTGCCTGGAGGCCTGTCACCATCTGGATCGAGATGCTGATCGTCTCCTTCGCTGAAAGCCTGCCTTTCTTCTCGATATAGTCCTTCAGCGTGATCCCTTCCACAAGTTCCATGACCATATAGTACAGTCCCCGGTCCTGCCCCACGTCATAGACATTGACCACGTTCGGGTGCATCAGCCCTGCCGCTGCCTGCGCCTCGCTTAAGAACTTCTTGATAAATACTTCATCCTGCCGGTAATCACTTTTGAGCACTTTGATCGCCACATACCGGTTCAGCTTATGGTCCTTGCCCTTATAGACGTCCGCCATGCCGCCGGAACCGATACGTCCCAGTATCTCATACCTCTTCCCTAAATAAACTCCTTCTCTGATCATAATACACTCACCTCATCTGCGAACGGTTCAATCAGGACAATGCCGATATTGTCCGTACCGCCGTTTTCTTTTGCAGCATCCACAAGAGCCTGCCCTGCTTCCACGATGTCCCTTCCTCCCTGGACGATATGGAAGAGCTCTTCATCCTCCACCATATTGCTGAGACCGTCCGTACACATCAGTATGATGTCTCCCCGTTTCAGACGGTGCTCATAAAAGTCTACGTCCACATCTGCTTTCGCGCCGATGGCCCTTGTGATGATATTCTTATCCGGGTGGTGCTTTGCCTCCTCCGGCTTAATGCCGCCCAGGCGCACCATTTCCTCCACAAGCGAATGGTCCTTCGTAAGCTGCTGTATCCCCTGGTTGATCAGATACAGACGGCTGTCTCCTACATTCGCGAAATACATCATCTGGTTCATGATTGTCGCAGCGACCACTGTCGTGCCCATTCCCCTGAGATGTTCATCGCGGGACGCTTCTTTGATGATCTCCCGGTTGGCTGTCTTGATCGCAGCCACAAGGCACTTCTCCACATCCTCGCCCTCGCTCATCTTAAGCTCCCGCTGGAGCACTTCCACCGTATATTTTGACGCATAATCGCCTGCCTGATGTCCGCCCATTCCGTCCGCCACCACGAACAGGTTCTGGAGGATGCCCAGAGGTCTGTCTGTCGCAAAGACATAATCCTGATTCACCTGTCGCACCATTCCCACATCTGTTATCGCAAATGTCCTCATATCCGTCTCCTTAATCCTGTCTGTTGTGGCTGTCCTGACCTGCCCCGGCTTCCCCTGATGATACAAAGCCCGTCCCGCGGGCAGAGATATCCGCTCCGGATCCTTCCGCATAGCGCCGCCTGAGCTGGCCGCAGGCTCCGTCGATGTCAGAGCCCATTTCCCTTCTTATAGTAACATTAATTCCGCTTTTTTCAAGGTTATTTTTGAAATTCAGGGCATTTTTCCTGCTCGGACGCACGAAATCACGCTCCCTCACCGGGTTCACCGGGATCAGGTTCAGATGGCAGTTCCGGGGCTTCAGGATCGCTGTCAGCTCCCTCGCGTCCTCAGCCGTATCGTTGACTCCGTGCACCAGGCTGTACTCAAATGTCACCCTGCGTCCTGTCTTTTCAAAGTACGTGTCGCATGCCGCGAGCACCTCGGACAGTTCGTATTTATTCGCCACGGGCATAAGCCTCCTGCGCTTCTCCTGGGTCGAGCCGTGCAGGGAGAGCGCGAGCGTGATCTGGAGTTTTTCCTCCGCCAGCTCCAGCATTTTCGGGACAATGCCGCAGGTGGACACTGTGACATTCCTCTGGCTGATGTTCAGGCCGTGCTCATCTGTCAGCATCCGCACGAACCTGAGGAAATTGTCATAATTGTCCAGCGGCTCCCCGGTGCCCATGACGACCACATTGTGCACCCTCTCTTTTGTGATCTTCTGGATCTGGTAGATCTGCCCCAGCATCTCTGACGCGGAAAGGTCCCTTTTCAGCCCGCCGATCGTGGAAGCGCAGAACACGCATCCCATCCGGCATCCCGCCTGGGAGGAAATGCATACGGAATTCCCGTGCTTATACCGCATGAGCACGCTCTCCACCATGTTGCCGTCATACAGACGGAACAGGAATTTGTTCGTGCCGTCCAGCTTCGAGATCTGCCGCTCTTCCATGATGACCGGGAGGATCTCATACTCCTCCTCCAGGCGGCGCCTTAAGTCCTTTGAGAGATTCGTCATCTCGTCAAAGCTGTCCGCCAGCTTCACGTGCAGCCAGTCATAGATCTGTCCCGCCCGGAATGGTTTCTCGCTAAGCGCCTGCATCTCTGCCTTTAATTCTTCATATCCATATGCACGGATGTCCTTTTTCATGCCTGTTTCTTCCTTTTTACAAATCTTGCGATAAAAAATCCGTCCGACTGATGCACGCCCGGAAGGAGCTGGATGCATCCCTTCTCCGCCACGCTGTCCCTCAGTTCGGGACAGAGCCTTCCGCTGATATCATCCAGCGCAAACTCCGGGTACTGCTCCAGCAGCCAGTGTACATTGTCCATATTCTCCGCCGGATCTACGGTGCATGTGCTGTAGATCAGCACTCCGCCCGGTTTCACATACTCCTTCGCACAGCTTAAGATCTTCCTCTGCAGCTCCACCAGGCTTTGGATCCCCTCCGGGGCCGCCTTATATTTCAGATCCGTCTTCCTGCCGAGCACACCCAGCCCGGAGCAGGGCAGGTCCGCGATCACGATATCCGCGCTCCCCGCAGACGCCGGGTCCGGCACAGAAGCGTCCATGCGCACTGCCGAGATATTCGGAAGCCCGGAGCGCTCGATATTCTCCCGGATGAGGTCCGTCTTATATTCCGTCAGGTCCCTTGCTTCCACATGCCCGCGCAGAGGCTTGGTTTCTTTCACATACAGCTTCTCCGCGATGTGCAGCGCCTTTCCTCCCGGCGCCGCGCACACATCGATCACCCGGTCCCCGGGCTGAGGGTCCGCCAGCTCGCCCACGAGCATGGAGCTTACATCCTGCACCATAAAGAGTCCTTCCCGGAAGCTGTCCAGGCCGTCCAGATGATCATAGCCCGAGAGAGAGAGCGCATAGGGAAGATAAGGATGGGGTTCCGCTTTCACGCCCTCCTTCTCCAGGACCGCCGCGAAGGCTTCCGGCGTCTTCCGGTTCAGGCAGCAGCGCACCGTGACCGGCTTCTCCCTCTGGGAATCAGCCAGCATCGTTTCGATCACTTCCTCATCGAACGACTGCTTCCAGAGCTCGATGATCCACTCCGGGCAGGAATATCTCACAGACAGGGCGCGCGTCCCTTTCTCCGGGTATCTGATCTCATCCATTCCTCTCGCCACGCTGCGCAATACACCGTTTACATATCCCCTAAGCCCGGAAAATCCTTTCTTCACCGCCAGCTTTACCGACTCGCTGCACACGGCACGGTCCGGCACACTGTCCATATATTTCAGCTGGTAGACCGCGCTGCGCAGGAGATTGCGGATGACCGGCTTCATCTTTTTCACTTTCACCTTAGAGAACTGATCCAGGATATAATCGATCTCGATCAGATGCTCCAGCGTGCCCTCTGACACTCTTGTGATGAATGCCCGCTCCTGCCTGGAGAGATACTGGTATTTTGCCAGCACGTCCCTGAGTACGATATGGCTGTACTGGCCGTTCTCCACTGTCTCCATCAGGATACCCAGCACAAGTTCCCGCTCATTCACTGTTTTAGTCATTCCTTCTTCTTCCTCCTGTCAGGATGAGGAGACGCAGAAGCTGCAGGATCATAGCCGCCGCGCTCGCCACATAGGTAAGGGCAGCCGCTCCCAGCACCTTCTTCACCGAACTTACCTCATCCGGGTAGAGCATCCCCGAGTTTTCCAGCACTTTTACCGCCCTGCCGGACGCGTTGAACTCCACGGGCAGCGTTACGAGCTGGAAGAGCACTGCCGCAGAGAAAAGCAGGATGCCGAGATTGATGAACAATGCCGATGTCTGGCCGTTCAGGAACAGTCCGATAATGATCAGAGGCCATGCGGCAAAAGAACCGAGATTTGCCGCCGGCACCAGCGCCCCGCGGATCGAGAGCGGAGCATACCCTGTGGCATGCTGTACCGCGTGTCCGCACTCGTGGGCCGCCACTCCGATGGCTGCCACGGACGTAGAATTATAAACTGTATCCGAAAGCCCCAGCGTCTTTTTCCCCGGGTTATAATGATCCGTCAGGTTCCCCGGGATATGGATCACCTGCACGTCATAGATCCCGTTCCTGCGCAGGATCTGCTCCGCCGCTTCCCGCCCGGTCATCCCGGAATGGCTGCGCACCGTGGAATACCGGGCGAACACCCGGTTCACCCTTGCGGATGCCGCGAGGCAGATGAGTGCCCCGATCACTACAAGCATATAAGTCCAGTCATAATAATAGAAAAACATGATATCAACCTCCTGATCTGGCACAGTTATCTGCAAAGCAGCGTACCAGGACGCCATTTGCAAAACAATGTGCTATCCGAGCACTGTGCCCGGCTCCATCGCATACCCCCTCAGGAATGCACCTGTCTCCATCCTCTTCTTCCCCGGTATCTGTACTTCATATACTCTCAGGACTCCGTCTCCTGTGCTCACGGTGAAATGATCCTTCGCAGCCTCAGTCACTGTCCCCGGCTGTACCGATGTATCCTGCCCGGCTTCCTCTGCCTTTGCCTTCCAGATCTTCATCACCTTGCCGTTCCAGTGCGTGTAAGCGCTGGGCCAGGAATTCAGTCCTCTCACCAGACGCTCGATCTGCACCGCCGACCTGCTCCAGTCGATATCGCCCATCTCTTTTGTAAGCATCTTCGCATACGCAGTCGGGCTCTCTCCCTGCTTCTCAAACACTGCCGTATGGTCCTCCAGCGCTTTCAGCGTCTCCACGCAGAGTTCTGCGCCTGCCTGGGCCAATTTGTCATGCAGACTCTCCCCTGTCTCGTCCTCAGCGATCGGGACTTCCTTTTTCAGGATCATGTCCCCGGTGTCCAGCCCTTCGTCCATCTGCATGGTGGTCACCCCGGTCACACTCTCCCCATTGATGATGGACCACTGGATGGGAGCTGCCCCCCTGTATTTCGGGAGCAGGGACGCGTGCACATTGATACATCCATACGGAGTCATCTCAAGGATCTCCTTTGGCAGGATCTGCCCGAAGGCTATGACTACCATGACGTCCGCATTATATTTCCTGAGTTCTTCCACACATTCCGGCTCACGGATCCTCCTCGGCTGATACACCGGGATCCCATGCTTTAAAGCTGTCTCCTTCACCGGCGGGAACTGCATTTCCTTCCCCCGGCCTTTCGGCTTGTCAGGCTGGGTCACCGCCAGGCACACGTCGTGCCCCGCGCGGATCAGCGCTTCCAGCGTCCCCACGGAAAAATCCGGAGTCCCCATAAATATCACTCGCATCTGCTTACTCCTCCGTTTCTTCCTCTTCATCCTGCTCATAAGTCACATCGTGGAGCCCGTCCTCTGCCTTATCTACATAGAGCTGCCCGTAGAGATGGTCGATCTCATGGCAGAATGCCCTTGCCAGAAGCCCTTCTCCTTCCATCTCAAAGGGTTCCATCTCCTGGTTCAGGGCGCGCACCTTCACATGCTCCGGTCGGGTGACGATCCCCCATTTCCCGGGCACGCTCAGGCATCCCTCCTCTCCGGTCTGCTCCCCGGATGTCTCGATGATCTCCGGGTTGATCAGCACGATCGGGCCTTCTCCGACGTCGATGACTACGATCTTCTTGAGCACGCCCACCTGCGGCGCCGCAAGCCCTACTCCGCATTTGTCGTACATGGTCTCCAGCATATCCCCGATCAGGATCTTTGTCCGAAGGGTCATCTTCGGCACGTCCTTGCACTTCTTTGTCAGGATATCGTCTCCTATCTCTCTTACTTCTCTGATCGCCATAATTTCCTCCTTTTCTCTGCGCCCCGCGCCTGCCGCGGAACGGCTCTTCTCTCCCTGTATCCTGCCGCGCACTCTGCGCCGCCCTCCTACATGGGATTAAAGTCAAACTGTATCCTCATCTTATCAAAACCAGAATTTATCTCAATATATTTCTCTACTCTGTCCTTTATCCCCACGAGCGCTCCGTAATTTTCTCCTTTGACATAGAGCACTCTCCGGTATACGTCTTTGATCTTGTCGATGCCCGGGCTCGCCGGACCGATCACCTCTGCCCCGGTCTGCCCCCGCGCCCGCAGGATGTACTCCTTCAGATAACGGCATCCCGTCTCCAGCAGCGCCTCGTCCCCGCAGGAGACAAAGACAGCCAGCAGGTTCTCCGCCGGCGGGTAGCCCATCAGCTCCCTGTACCGGATCTCTTCCTCATAAAATGCCTCATAGTCCTGCGCCGCCGCTGTCCGAATGGCATAATGGTCCGGGCTGTACGTCTGGATCACCACCTCGCCGTGCCTCTCCCCGCGTCCCGCCCGGCCCGCCGCCTGGGTCAGCAGCTGGAAGGTCCGCTCCCCGGAGCGGTAGTCGTCTGTATAAAGGGACATATCCGCTGCCAGGATCCCCACGAGAGTGACGTTCGGAAAGTCATGTCCTTTCACGATCATCTGCGTCCCCACCAGGATCTCCGCCTCTTCATTGGCAAACGCGGAGAGGATCTTCTCATGGGCGTCCTTCTGCCTCGTGGTGTCCATATCCATCCGCAGCACCCGCGCCTCCGGGAATGCCGCCTTCACGATATCCTCGATCTGCTGGGTCCCTGCCCGGAATTCACCGATATGAGGCGAACCGCACTCCGGGCACTCCCGCGCCCTGGCCACAGAATATCCGCAGTAATGGCACCGCATCTTCCCGTCTCTGTGGACGGAGAGGGAGACATTGCAGTGGGGGCATTTGATCACATGCCCGCACTCCCGGCAGGAAAGGAACCCCGAATAGCCTCTCCGGTTCAGGAAGAGCATGATCTGTTCTTTCTTATCCAGCCGGTCCCTCATCAGTTCTGTCAGTTTCCTGCTCAGGATCGACCGGTTCCCATCTTTTAATTCTTCCCGCAGATCCACGGTATATACGTCCGCCAGCTCCTGCATCCTGGACCGGTTCTTCATCTCGAAGAGAACATATTCTCCTCTCCTCGCCCTGTACATGGCTTCCATCGACGGAGTGGCGCTTCCCAGCACTACGCTCGCCCCTTCCGTCTGCGCCCGCTTTATGGCAGTCTCCCGGGCATGGTACCTGGGCGTCTGTTCACTCTTATAGGTAGGTTCGTGTTCCTCGTCGATCACGATCAGCCCCAGATCCGGGAACGGGGTAAACAGCGCTGACCTGGGGCCGATCATCACGTCCACCTGGCCGCTGCGCGCCCGCATCATCTGGTCGTACCGCTCTCCTGCGGAAAGCCGGGAATTCATGATGGATACCCGGTCCCCGAACCGCCGGTAAAACCGCATCACCGTCTGATAGGTCAGGGCAATCTCGGGGATCAGGACGATCGCCTGCTTCCCCATATCTACCACCGTCCGGATCATCTCCATGTAGACTTCTGTCTTCCCGCTCCCTGTGACGCCATGGATCAGATAAGTCTCACGTTTCCCATCCGCGTAGTCTCTGCGGAAGGACTCGATGACATGCCGCTGTTCCTCAGTGTATATGATCTCATCCGCCTTTTTGCCGGAGATCTTCACGGGATTTCGGTATACCTGCTCGGATTCCACGGCAAGCACCTTCTGCTCTTCCAGAGCCCGTATGACCGGGACCGTGACATTCAGCTTTTTTGTCACCAGTTCATACTCCAGCACCGGGTCGTCCAGAAGGGCTGCCATGAGGCGCGCCCTGGCCTTCTGGTTCTTCCCCAGATAATAGCGGAGCTGCCTCTCCCCTGTCTCCCGGTCGAGCAGGAGCCTCAGCCTCTTCTTTACCCTGGCATTCTCTTTCTGCTTGATAGGGAGGACCGTCTTCAGGGCCTGGATCATCGTGCCGCCGTAGTTTTCCTTCATCCATGCGGCAAGGGCGATCAGTTTCGCCTCGATCTCCACCCCGGTCCTGGAGATCTCCAGGATCTCCTTTACCTTCGAGAGGTCATAATCACAAGTCTCCGCAAGCCCGGTCACATATCCTTTGATCCGCCGGTTGCCCCTGCCGAAGGGCACGACCACTTCCATCCCCGGCTCCAGCTCATCCACCATACTCTCCGGCACGCGGTACTGAAAGATCTTATCCAGTTTTTCATGTTGTATGTCTATGATCACATCCGCAAACACTCGGTCTTCATCCTTCTTTCAGTTCCTCCAGGACCTCCGCGATCAGTACCCGCTCATCCATGGGATACTTCACGCCTTTGATCTCCTGATAATCCTCATGCCCTTTTCCTGCCAGCACGATCACATCCCCTGGCTGCCCGTGTTGGATCGCATATTTGATCGCTTCCTTGCGGTCGCAGATCTCCACATATTTCCCATCTGTCCTGCCGATCCCGGTTTTAATGTCATCGATGATCGCCTGGGGCTCCTCAAACCTGGGATTATCTGATGTGATGATCGTCAGGTCCGCAAGGCGTCCCGACACCTCGCCCATCTCATATCTCCTGTCCTTTGAGCGGTTGCCCCCGCATCCGAACAGGCAGACAAGCCGTTTCGGATGGTATTCTTTTAGTGTCGTCAGCAGGCTCTCCAGGCTCATGGCATTGTGGGCATAATCGATCATCAGGGTGAATTCATCCGACACTTTGATCATCTCAATGCGCCCTTTTACCTTCGCTTTTTTCAGCGCTTCTTTTATCTTCTCCACCGGCACGCCGAAATGCCTGCACACGGCGATCGCGGTCAGGGAATTATACACGCTGAATGTCCCCGGTATATCGATCTCCACATCAAAATCCATCAGCCCTGCCACATGGTATGCCACTCCCAGATATCCTGGCCTGGAGACGAGCTGCACATCCTCCGCCCGCAGGTCTGCGTCTTTGGAGAAACCGAATGTTTCCACCCTGCATGTGGCATTTTTGAAGATATCGTGGAAATACTTGTCATCCACATTTGCGATGCCGAGCCTGCACTGCTGGAACAGCATTGCCTTGCACCGTTTGTAATCCTCGAAATCTTTGTGCTCGTTCGGTCCGATATGGTCCTTTCCCAGATTCGTAAAGATCCCGATCTCAAAGGGGATCCCCGCCGTCCGGTGGAGCATCAGCCCCTGGGAGGACACTTCCATGACCACGCTGTCGCAGCCTTCCTCCACCATCCGCGCGAAATACTGATGGATGGTAAAGGATTCCGGCGTGGTATTCGCCGCAGGGATCTTCTCATCCCCGATGATCGCCTCGATAGTTCCGATCAGCCCTACTTTGTGCCCTACTCCCTCCAGGATGGAACGGATCATATACGTTGTCGTTGTCTTTCCCTTTGTCCCGGTAATGCCGATGATCTTCAGCTTCTCCGCCGGATAGCCGAAATAAGCCGCTGACATGAGCGCCAGCGCGTACCTTGTATCCGGCACGCGGATGACCGTCACGTCCTCCGGCACTTCCACATCCTTTTCCACAACGACTGCCGCCGCTCCCTTCGCAGCTACATCCGCCGCGAACTTATGTCCGTCAGACACTGCCCCGCTGATGCAGACGAAGACACTGCCGTCCTCTACCTTCCGAGAATCATTGACAAGGGTCGTGACTTCCGCCTCATCCGTCCCCTGCACCACATCGTATTCCAGACGCTCCAAAAGTTTATTCAATTTCATGTCGGATCCCTCCTGATCTTTTCATGGATCAATCTTCTTAAATTTATTTTATTGTACCGTACATACTAGGATAACACAAACTCTGCTCTGATGCAAAGAAAGGAAAGTCCGATGGCTGAACTGTTACACTTGAATTATTGCCGCCGGCTCCGCATATGGACAACGGCCGGGAAATGCTATATAATGTAAAAACGTCTGTGTCTCTCCGGCGATATCAGTCCGGCTTGTCACTCTCACACCGGGAGACATAATTTCATCAACAGCGCATCTGAAAGCGCTGACAGAAAGAGAGGAAAATATTTTGTTTGCAGAAATCATCAACACGGTCAGCAATCTCCTTTACAGCTACATCCTGATCATCCTTCTTCTGGGCGCGGGCATCTGGTTTTCCATACGCACACGCTTTGTCCAGTTCCGTATGTTTGTCGAATCCCTCCGCGTTGTAGCCCAGCCGGGCAGCGACAAAAACGGGCTTTCGTCCTTCCAGGCGCTCATGGTATCCACAGCCTCCAGAGTGGGGACAGGCAATATCGCCGGGATCTCGACCGCGATCTGCCTCGGGGGTCCCGGAGCTGTATTCTGGATGTGGCTGACCGCCCTTCTCGGCAGCGCATCCGCTTTCATCGAAAGCACGCTCGCCCAGATCTACAAGCACAGGGCAGAGGACGGCAGCTCTTACGGCGGTCCCGCCTACTACATCCAGGCAGCGCTCAAAAAGCACTGGATCGGCGTACTGTTCGCCGTCACGCTTATCCTAACCTATATGGGCGGATTTAACCTGGTCGCTTCCTTTAATATCGCTGACTCCTTCCGCGCTTACAGCTTCTTTGACCCGAAGAACACGCCTCTTGCAGTAGGCGTGGTGCTGGCTCTCATTTTCGCTGCAGCGATTTTCGGAGGAAGCAGGCAGATATCAAAGATCACAGGCGTCCTTGTCCCGGTAATGGGGATCTTTTATCTTGCGGTCTCTCTCTTTATCGTTGTCACACACTATCAGGCGATCCCGCAGATGTTTGCGGATATCTTCGGGAATGCCTTTGACCTGCAGGCAATCTTTGGCGGCTTCGCAGGCTCCTGTGTCATGCACGGCATCAAGCGAGGCCTCTTTTCCAACGAGGCCGGCGTCGGATCCGCGCCCAACGCAGCAGCCAGCGCGGCTGTCTCCCACCCGGTCAAACAGGGGCTTGTGCAGATGCTCTCTGTCTTCATCGACACAATTCTCATCTGCTCAGCAACTGCGTTCATGCTCCTGTGCTCCGGCGTAGCCCCGAGCGCTGACCTGGCGGGGATGCCCTGGGTGCAGGCCGCGGCTTCCAATTCCCTCGGCGGATTCGGCACCATATTCATCACGATCGCGCTCTGCCTGTTCGCCTTCACCACCCTGATCGGGAACTTCTACTATGCGGAGATGGGACTGAAGTTCCTCTGCGGCAGGAAGCCCGGCAAGGCGCTGATCAATGCCTTCCGCGTCATCGCAGCCCTGATCGTGCTGGCCGGCGCAACGATGGAGTTCGGTCTTGTGTGGAATATGGCGGATGTGCTCATGGGACTGATGGCGCTCATCAACCTGCCCGTCATCCTCATCCTGGGCGGCCCGGCGATCCGCGCTATGAAAGATTATATGAAGCAGAAAAAAGAAGGAAAGGATCCTGTGTTCAGGGCAAGGGATATAGAGCTCAGGGATAAGACAGACTTTTGGAATTGAATCTGGATTTGTGGGGGAGCCTTCCTTCATATATACCGTCCGAAAACCATCGATGTGATGCAGACGGTTTCGCGGCGGGCGGGGATATGGCTCAGGTTCCGGTTCCGTAATCCGGGAAAGACATAAAAAGAATGGGATACGGCTAAGGACAATTTCAAAGCGGAAGATTCGCCTGCGGCTCAGGCATCCGCTTTGAAATTAACGCCGCATCCCATTCTTTTAAGTCTTTCCATCAGATTACTCCAAGTCACCGT
>DWUV01000131.1 GCA_019120595.1 Candidatus Mediterraneibacter tabaqchaliae
GAGAACCACGAGAAGGGAACTTGTATTATGCCAAAAGGTTCAGAAGAATTAACAAATGCAAGAAAAGAAGAGATCATCAATGCCTGCGCTTCTCTGTATGAGACGGTGAGCTTCAAGGATATCACCATCCGGGATATCGGGGCGGCGACTTCGTTTTCACGGACTTCGATCTATAATTATTTCCAGACGAAGGAAGAAATCTTCCTGGCGCTGCTCCAGCGGGAGCATGAGCTGTGGATCGCGGACCTGGAAGAGCTGATCCGGAAGAATGCCTCCATGAGCGTGGAGGCGTTTGCCGGGGAGATGGCGCATATCCTGGAAAAACGCCGCTGTATGCTGAAGCTGATGGCTGTGAACATCTATGACATGGAAGGAAACAGCCGCCTGAAAAATCTGGTCGCCTTTAAAAAGGCTTACGGGGCGTCGTTCGACGCGCTGAGCAGGTGCCTTGCGCACTTTTTCCCATCCATGGGAGAGGATGAGATCCGGGAGTTCCTGTATGTATTCTTCCCGTTCCTGTTCGGGGTGCACCCGTATACTTCGCACACGGAGAAACAGCTGGAAGCCATGAGGCAGGCAGGAGTAGAGATCCGGGAGTGCACGGTGTATGAACTGACGGAACGTTTCACGCTCCGCCTGCTGCGGTCCTTTCTGTGATACTGACGGAATGGATCCGGAAGAATTTCAGGAGTAAAGAGTTTCAGAAGTGGGGCAGCAGCCTGCAGTAACGGAAAAGGAGTCATTTGAAGATGAAAATTGTAGTATTAGAGGGAAGTCCGAACCGGCACGGCTCGTCCAACATGCTGGCGGATGAATTTATCCGGGGAGCGGAAGAAGCAGGGCACTCGGTAAAAGTGATCGATGCGGCCCATGCCGACCTCCATCCCTGCACGGGATGCGTCCGCTGCGGTTACGAGGGTCCCTGTGTCCAGAAAGATGATATGGAGCAGGTCAGAAAAGAGATCCTGGAAGCGGATATGATGGTATTTGTCACGCCGCTGTATTATTATGGAATGTCCGCCCAGCTTAAGATCCTGATCGACCGCTTCTGCGCCATCAACGGCAGCATTACCAGGAAACATATGAAATCCGCGCTTCTGTCCGCCGCGTGGAATGCGGACGGCTGGACGTTCGACGCGCTGGAAGCGCATTATAAGACACTGGTGCGCTATCTGGATCTTGACGATCAGGGGATGATCCTCGGGAAGGGATGCGGGACTCCGGAGATGACCAGAAGGAGTGGGTATCCGGAGAGGGCGTATGAGTTCGGGCGCAGGCTCCGGGATTAAAAGAGAGGAGGAGATCAGATGGAATACAGGATCCACCCTAAGACCGGCGACCGGATCAGCGTCATCGGCATCGGGACCGGCCCCATTTTCGAGGCGCCGGAGAAAGAAGCGGTCGCCGCGCTGGCTTACGCGCATGAGCAGGGAATCAACTACGCGGACTTTGCAACTGCCGGGGCTCAGACATTCCGCTACGCGGGGCTGGCGTTTGCTTCCGTGAGGAAAGAAATGTTTTATCAAGTCCATTTCGGGGCAAACTACGAAACGGGCGAATACGGCTGGACGACAAGCCTGGATAAAGTGAAACGCCAGGTGGACTGGCAGCTAAAGGAATTAAAGACAGATTACATAGACTTCGGGTTTATCCATTGCCTGGACTCGGAGGACGACTGGAAACAGTACCAGAAAAACGGAGTCCTGGACTATCTTCTTGAGATGAAAAAGAGCGGCGTGGTCAGGCATATCGGTCTGAGCACGCACACGCCGGAGCTGGCGCAGAAGATCCTGGATACCGGTCTGGCGGAGCAGCTAATGTTCTCTATCAATCCCGCCTATGATTACCAGCACGGGGAGTTCGCTTTCGGAAGCGCGGATGAGCGGATGAAGCTCTACCGCCGGTGCGAGGCGGAGGGGATCGGGATCTCGGTCATGAAGCCCTATTCCGGCGGACAGCTGCTTGATGAGAGGACTTCGCCTTTTGGGAAAGCGCTGACCGAGGCGCAGTGCATCCAGTATGCGCTGGATAAGCCGGGCGTGCTGACCGTCCTTCCCGGCGTCCGGGATCTGGACGATGTGAAGAGAGCGCTCACATGGCTTACCGCAAAGCCGGAGGAGAAGGACTACTCCGCGCTCGGCGGTTACGCGCCGAAGGACGCGGTCGGGAACTGCGTGTACTGCAGCCACTGCCACCCGTGCCCGGCAGGGCTGAACATCGCGCTGATCAATAAGTATTATGATCTGGCAGTGATCGGGGATAATATGGCGGCGGACCATTATGAGAAACTGCCGAAACACGCTTCCGACTGTATCGGGTGCGGCCACTGCGACAGAAGGTGCCCGTTCCATGTAGCGCAGAGTGAGCGGATGAAGGAGATCGCGGCGTATTTGGGGAAATAGTTTTCATATGGTTACGAGTTACTCGCACTCAGGGACAGGGAGAATGCCTCTTACATGCAAGCATGACGATGCATCCTCCCTGTCCCTGAGTGCGGTGTGAACTGTAACTCCATATGCAAAATATCAGGAGGCAGCTATGATGCCTCTGTTGACGCTGGGGATAAAAAAAGGGTATAATCCAATCGAAATGAGGTGAACAGATTGAAATGTACCCTGATGCATAAACGGATCGCTGTGGCGGAGATGGAATTAGATGACGCCACCGGCTTCATACAAAAGATTGGCAGGCCGACGGGCTGCCTGAAAGTGAATGAAGCGGCGGCGCAGACCGAGACCGGCGATCCGCGTTCGCTGGAGGTGGAGAGGATCTATGTGGCAAAAGAATTTCAGGGGACAGGGAGTCAGAATGAAGTGCTTATGATCTTCAGAATAATGATGGAATGTGATTTTCCTATTAAAAAGGAAAAATTTATATTGACAGAAATGAAAGACTGTAATACGTTTGTATTACAAAGGAGATGATTTTATGGCAAAAGAAGCAACGCTTCAAGTCCGTATGGATGCAGATTTAAAGGATAAGGTAGAGGCGCTATACAGAGAAATGGGCACCTCTTTTGCAGAAGCAGTTCGAATTTTTGCGAAGCAGAGTATAAAGGAAAATGGCATGCCGTTTGTTATTACAGCTAATCAGAAAAATACTTATGGGCGTTTAGCCAAGTATGCAAATTCGGAATTGGTAGAGAAAGAGGCAGCTGCAATGGAAAGGGCGATGATAAATAAGCATGAAGAAACTAATTGATGCAAATGTGATTTTGCGCTATCTGCTGGGGGATCATCCGGAATATTCGAAGAAAGCCAAAGAAGTTATTGAAGAGGGCGCGTATACTTTGCCGGAAGTGATAGCTGAAGTGGTATATGTGTTAAATGGCGTATACAAAGTTGCACGCAGCGAAATAAGGGATACGTTAGTTGATTTTATGGATGAAGTTGATGTAGATAATGGAGAAATCATTGCCCTGGCACTTGCGGTTTATTCTGAAATTTCTTTAGATTTTGTGGATTGTGTTTTGATCGCATATCATCGGATTGATAGAGCAGAAGTAGTAAGTTTTGACAAAAAATTGAATAAGAATCTGATATAGTAAATATCAGACAGGAGAGAAAAAAGCGGTCCTGCTGAATACCGGCTATTGGAAAGCCCGGATCCAGCAGGGCCATTTTCTGCTTTTACTACCCTTATTTTCGGCGATAATCAGGTTATAAAGATATGTCCTCTTATATTGCTCCCTTCACAGTGCAGTCCCCTTTTTCGGAATAAAGTAAGCCTCAACCGGCGCCTCCTCCAGAGCCAGCAGTTTGATTTTCCGTTCAATCCCGCCGGCGTATCCGGTCAGGCTTCCATCGGAGCCGACGACGCGGTGGCATGGGATCAGGATGGAGACCGGGTTGTGCCCTACCGCGCCGCCAACCGCCTGCGCCGACATGCGCGCTAACCCGCGCCGGCGGGCGATCTCTTTCGCGATTGCCCCGTAGGTTATGGTCGTCCCGTAAGGAATCTGCCGGAGGATATCCCATACCTCCCTCTGGAACGGAGTGCCGGACGGATGGAGCGGCGGCATGAAGTCAGGCTCTTTTCCGGAAAAATAGAGATCCAGCCAGCGCTTCGTATCCTCAAGAACCGGCGTGTCCTTTTCTGTATGTTCTGCGTCCAGGCCGTGTGCATAATATTTCTGGTCTTCGAACCACGCTCCGGTGATCCCGGTCTGGTCTGCCGCCAGCAGGAGCTTCCCCAGCGGGGAATGGTAATAACTGATGTACTGCACAGGTGTGTCCCTCCTTCTATTGTTTTGTCTTTTCGCTTCTATATCAGGTCACAGTATATTTTATCACCAAAATATAAGCAACAACAGAGATAAATCTTTGCATACAGAGGTAAGCCGCATTTCCTATTACTGTTCACAGTAACCATTTTATCATAGGGGAAAAGCATACCATGAAATAAAAACAAGGTATTTGCTATTCTATCAGATCAGGGATACACTGGACTCAGGAAGAGGACAAGGAGATGCTGGACTGCCTTGATTATCTGATCTACACAATGAAGAAGAAAAATGATCATGGAGGGATTCACAATGAACACGAACTTTGATTTTTACAATCCGACACACATTCTTTTTGGCTCAGGGAAACTGGACGAACTGGGAAATCAGCCCATGCCGGGGAAAAAGGCGCTGCTCCTGATCTCCTCGGGAAAATCCGCGAAAGTCTCCGGAGCGCTTGAGAGGACGCAGGTGCAGCTTGAAAAGGCCGGCGTGGAATATGCAGTGTGCGCGAAGATCCACGAAAACCCCACAAGGGAGATCGTGATGGAAGCGGCTGCGTTTGCAAAGGAAAATGGCTGCGACTTTATCGTGGCGTTAGGCGGCGGGGCTGTCCTCGATTCGTCTGTGGCTGTGGCGGCGATGGCGACCAACCCGGGAGACCTCTGGGATTATGTAAACGGCGGCACAGGCAAAGGACAGCCGATGGTAAATAAGCCGCTTCCCCAGGTGACGATCGCCCTGACAGCGGGGACCGGATCTGAGATCAACAACTGGGGCGTGATCAGTAGGAACGACACCCACGAGAAGATCGGATTCGGCGGCGCGCCGGAACTGGTGCCTGTGCTGGCAGTGGTCGATCCGGAGCTGATGAAGACCGTGCCGTCCAAATATACGGCGTACCAGGGATTTGACGCGCTGTTCCACAATACAGAGGTCATGATGTCAAACGGCGTGAATATTCTGAGCGAGACGCTGGCTCTCTCTGCGATCGAAAATATCGCGAAGTACCTGCCCCGCGCGGCTGCCGATGGGAATGACCTCGAAGCGAGAGAGCGTGTGGCATACGGGAGCACCATTGCAGGGATCACTATGCAGCTGACGTCTACCACGGCGCAGCATTCCATGGAGCACGCGATGAGCGCATATCATCCGGATCTTCCGCATGGAGCCGGGCTGATCATGATCTCCGTGGAGTTTGCCCGCTACTTTATCGAGCGCCAAGCGTGTGATGAGCAGTTTATCAAGATGGCGAGAGCGATGGGAATGCCGGAAGCTGACAAAGCGGAAGACTTCCTGACCGCGCTCGTGCAGCTCCAGAAAGACTGCGGCGTGGCGGATCTGAAGATGAGCGATTATGGATTTACGAAGGACGAGTGCATGACGCTGGCAGTCAATGCCCGCGAGACTATGGGCGGGCTCTTCCTTGCAAACCCGTGTGAAATGTCAGACGAAGAGTGCGAGGGTATCTTTGAGAAAGCATACAGGTAATCTCCCGGACCACGGAGCCGGACAGGGAGAAAAGGCGCGGCTGGTAACTAAACCAGCCGTCTGCCTTTCCAGAGATAATATCCGATAAATGCCGCGGCAGTCACCACCCAGGTCACTGGGTAGCTGAAGATGATGGCATGGATCGTGGGAGAGATCTTCATCACGCCCGCGAGCCATATGATCCTTAAGACACATACGCCCAGCAGGGTGATCACTACGGGGACGAGCACATTGCCCCGTCCCCGTAAGGAGCCTCCAAGCACTTCGATAAACACATAGACAATATACCACGGTATGATAAACATGAGCATATCAGAGCCGATCCGGACCACAACCTCATCTGCCGTAAACAGCCGGAAAAGGAGAGTCCTTGTAAGGATCAGCACGGCGACAAGGAAAAAGGATACGGCAAGGTCCATGCACAGACAGACCAGGGTGCTCCTGCGCACCCGGTCCATCTTCCCGGCGCCGTAGTTCTGTCCGACAAACGTCGTGATAGAGATGCCGAAGGCAGTGCTGATCATCCAGAAGATCGCGTCCAGTTTGCCGAAGGCGGACCATGCGGCAGTGGTGTCTGTGCCAAAGGTGTTGATCGCGGACTGGATGGCGATATTCGTGATCGCGAACAGGATGGACTCAAATCCCGTGGGCAGCCCGAGCTTCAGCTGCATGGAGAGGAGCGGCCCGTGGAAACGGATCTTCCTCAGGGAGAGACAGAGGATCCCCTTGGAGCGTGTCAGTTTCAGCGTGACAAGGACAGCGCTGACTGCCTGTGCGAGCAGCGTGGCGATGGCGACGCCCGTAACTCCCATGTGGAAGAGGAGCACAAAAGCCGTATCCAGGATAATGTTGACGATACAGCAGACGATCAGGATGTAGAGCGGGGTTTTTGAGTCGCCGGTGGCGCGCAGGATGGCGGAGCCCATATTGTAGACCAGGACGAACAGGATGCCCGCAAAGTAGATCCTCAGGTATGTCAGGGAGCCGTCCATGGTCTCTGCCGGCGTATTCATAAGCCGGAGCATGAAAGGCGCCGCCAGTATGCCGAGCAGTGTGAGGGCGATCCCGCCTGCCGCCGCAATGGCGAATGCATTGTGGAGCCCTGCGTTTGCCGTCTTTTCTTTGCGCGCGCCGACGAACTGCGCGATCGTGACGGCAGCGCCGGAGGAAAGCCCGGTGAAAAATCCGACGACAAGGGATACGATCTGAGCGGAGGACCCGCCCACGCTCGCCAGTGCCTCTTTCCCTACGAACTGTCCCACGATCACACTGTCGATCGTGTTGTAGAGCTGCTGAAAAAAAGTCCCGAGCAGGATCGGGAAAAAGAACAGGAGAAGCTGTTTCCAGATCACGCCTTCTGTGATTTCATTTTTTGTCTTCTGCATGGTTTCCATGAAAAATCCCCTTATCTGTTTCTGTTGATAACATGTTGGCATATGTATTATAAGCGCAGTCTGAAAAAAGAGCAATATGATAAAAAAGAACACTTGTTCGAATCTGAAATTTGTGTTATCCTAGAGAAAAGCAGAGAAAAGAAAGCAGAAAGGAGCCGTGGAGGATGCAGGAGGGGACTTATATCGCGATCGACCTGAAATCGTTTTATGCCTCTGTCGAATGTATGGAGCGGGGACTGGATCCGATGACAACGAATCTGGTGGTGGCTGACAGGAGCCGTACAGAGAAGACGATCTGCCTTGCTGTCTCGCCGTCTCTGAAGGCTTACGGCATCCCCGGCAGGCCGCGGCTCTTTGAGGTGGAACAGAAAGTCCGGGAGGTCAATGCAGCCAGGCGGCAGGGCGCGCCGGGACGGGAGTTTACAGGGACGTCCTGCCAGGCTCCGGAGCTGGAGCGGGATCCTGCGCTTGCGGTGGATTTTGTGACAGCGCCTCCGCAGATGGCGCGCTATATGGAGATCAGCGGCGAGATCTATCAGGTGTACCTGAAATATATCGCCCCGGAGGATATCCATGTCTATTCCATCGATGAAGTGTTCATTGACGCGTCTTCTTATCTGGGGACCTATCAGATGACGGCAAGGGAGCTGGCGGGGAAAATGATCCTGGATGTGCTCGAGACGACAGGGATCACAGCGGCAGCGGGAATCGGTACGAACTTGTATCTGTGCAAAACAGCGATGGATATCGGGGCGAAACATATCCCTGCGGACGAGAACGGCGTGCGGATCGCGGAGCTCGATGAGATGTCTTACCGCAGGTCGCTCTGGTCCCACCGTCCGCTGACAGATTTCTGGCGGATCGGGCGCGGATAC
Source organism: Candidatus Mediterraneibacter tabaqchaliae (assembly GCA_019120595.1). GTDB lineage: Bacteria > Bacillota > Clostridia > Lachnospirales > Lachnospiraceae > Mediterraneibacter > Mediterraneibacter tabaqchaliae. The sequence goes on from DWUV01000131.1 coordinate 7,983, forward strand.
GCAAAGAAACTGGAGGGACAGGGACTGTACACGATGGGAGATATCGCAAGGTGCTCCCTGGGAAAGCCTTCCGATTATTATAATGAAGACCTTCTCTACCATATGTTCGGAGTCAATGCGGAGCTGCTGATCGATCATGCTTGGGGCTGGGAGCCGTGCACGATCGCTGATATCAAAGCATATAAGCCGCAGAGCAGCAGCGTTGGGGCGGGGCAGGTGCTGCACTGCCCCTACCCGTTTGACAGGGCGAGGCTGGTCGTACGGGAGATGGCGGACCAGCTTGCCCTTGACCTGGTGGAGAAGGACCTGGCAGCGGATCAGGTGGTGCTGACTGTAGGATATGACATTGACAACCTGAGAGATCCGGCGCTTCGCGGGCAGTACAGCGGAGAGGTGAAAACAGACCGGTACGGACGGAAGATCCCGAAACATGCCCACGGTACAGCCAACTTAAAGGAATATACCTCATCGGCAAAGCAGATCGTGTGCGCGGTCACGGAACTGTATGATCGGATCACGGACAGGAAACTTCTGGTGAGAAGGATCAGCATGGCGGCATGTCATGTACTGCCCAGGTCTGAGATCCGGGAAGAGGAGCGGTTCGAGCAGATGGATCTTTTTACGGATTACACTGCGCTTAAAAAGGAGCGGGAAAAGGAACAGGAAGAGCAGGAGAGGGAGAGGAAGATGCAGGAGACGGTGCTTGAGATCAAGAGAAAATTCGGGAAAAACGCGATCCTGAAGGGGATGAACCTGGAAGAAGGCGCGACAGCCAGAGAGAGGAACAACCAGATCGGAGGACACAGAGCATGAATTATGACGATATCATCAATCTGCCCCATCATGTGTCAGAGAGGCATCCCCATATGTCTGTCTCAGACCGGGCGGCACAGTTCGCGCCCTTTGCCGCGCTGACAGGATACGGCGATGTGATCAAAGAGACTGCAAGGCTGACGGAGACGAGGCCGGAGCTGTCAGAGGATGAAAAGGCACGGATGGACCAGACGCTGCGGGCGGTTTTAAATACGCAGGGGGAAAATGCCGGGATCGTGGTCACCTATTTTGTGCCTGACGCGAGAAAGTCCGGCGGGGCGTACAGAAGGGCCGCGGGGAAACTCAGAAGAGTGGATAAGGCAGAGGATACACTGATCCTGGAGATCCCGGAAGGAGAGGAGGGAATTGTCCTGCTTCCCGTCCGGATGGAAGATATCCTGTCTGTCCATGTGGATGAAAATTAAATGGGATCTGTTTGAAAACGGGCCTGCACTTCTTTTAAGAACAGGTCTGCGGCAGGAGAGAATATCTGATATTTTTTCCAGATCAGGTTCAGACCGGATTCCAGCCGCGGATAAAGTGGACGGAAGCAGAGGGCGCTGTCTGCGGAGGTATCCGCGAGTTTATCGAGACTCAGTGCATATCCCACGCCCGCTTTTACCATGATCGCGGCATTGTATACAAGGTTAAAGGTGGTGACGATATCCAGTTTGCCGAAATCATCTCCGAACCAGTCGGCAAATTTATTTCCCGACAGATGAGGCGAGATCGCCTGTCGTGAACAGATCAGGGGAAGCTCCATCAGGTCTTTTTTTTCGATCCGGTCTTTTGCCGCGAGAGGGCTGTCCCTGCGCATGATCACTCCCCAGATGTCTCTGCCGGGGAGATTGATATAGTTATATTTAGAGATATCCGCCGGCTGGATGAGGATGCCGAAGTCCAGAAGTCCTTTATCGAGACGTTCTGTGACCTCTTCTTCGTTCCCGCTGTAAAGATGGCAGTGTACGCCGGGACAGGATACGCGCAGGTCACGGATGATCTCCGCAATGTCGCGGATCGCCTGTGTCTCACCGCCGCCGATGTAGATATCTCCGCTGATCGTGCCTTCCATAGATGAAAACTCGGCTTCCGTCTTGTCCACCATGGAGATGATCTCCTCCGCGCGTTTCCGCAGCAGCATGCCCTCGGGAGTCAGAGTGACGCGGTGGCTCTTCCGGATCAGAAGCTGCTGGCCTAATTCTTCTTCCAGGTCTTTGATCTGCCGGGAGAGGGTCGGCTGGGTAAGGTGCAGGAAATTCGCTGCCGCAGTGATATTTCCCTCACGCGCGACGGCGAGAAAATAGCGAAGTACTCTGAGTTCCATATTGTTCAGTCCTCCTTGTATGGGTATCTGCCGGGGATCGGGCATCCGGGCTCAGAAGAAGCGCCTGTATCGGCTGCTTAAAATTATGTTAGGCGATGGATGCCGGAAAGTCAAGCTTCACAACCGCGCGGGGAGACAGGCAGTCCAGTGAAAATCAGTTCTGCAAAAATCTTCGGATGAGATTGACGGGTGCGATCCCGGGATGATACATTGAAAGAAAAAAGAGACAGGAGGGATCGTTTATGAAGTATGTCTGTTCAGTCTGTGGGTATGTCTATGATGAGGAGAAGGAAAATAAGCTGTTTTCTGATCTGCCTGACACATGGGCCTGCCCGTGGTGCAAGGCGCCCAAAGCGCTTTTCGGCCCAAAAGAAGACGGACCGGGCGAAGCGGCTGCAGCGGAGAGAACGGAAGCGGTGCAGAGCGGATCCGAGGAAGAGGACGCGCTGGGTACAGAAGCTGCCGGAGAGAGCATGGCATCAGCAGGGGAGTTGTCTGTGATGTGCTCGAATCTTGCCCGGGGATGCGAGAAACAGTACCGCCCGGAAGAGGAAGCATTGTTCAGGCAGCTCGCGGAATATTTTGCCGCCCGTATCCCGGATGTGGAAGATGCCGGTATGGAGCAGCTTGCGTCCATGACCGCGCGGGATCTTGCGGAAGGCTATCCAGCCCTGAGCGCGGAGGCACCGGCAAAGGCAGACCGGGGCACCCTGAGGATCTGTACATGGGGAGAGAAGGTCACCCGGATCCAGGACGTCTTGATCAACCGTTACATAAAGGAGGGCAGCGCGTTCCTGAAAGACACGGATGTGTGGGTCTGTTCTGTGTGCGGTTTCATCTATACAGGCGACACTCCCCCGGAGCTGTGTCCGGTCTGCAAGGTGCCGGACTGGAAGTTTGAGAAGATGGAAGGGAGGGTTTTCGGATGAAAGAATTTGCAGTGAGAAATCTGAGGCTGTGTACAAAAGACTGCCTGTGTCTGTATGTCTGCCCGGTGGGAGCGACGGATACGGAGAACAGTATCATTGATGTGGAGAAATGCACAGGCTGCGGCGTGTGCGCCAGGGCATGTCCGAGCGGCGCGATCACTATGATGCCGGTAGAGCTTCCGCCCCAGCAGAAAAAAGATGACGCTGTGGTGCGGCTGGCGGAAACCCTGCTCAGAGGAAAGTCAAGACAGGAGAAGGCTGCTCTCCAGATTATGGAAGAGACGGGAGATGACGGACTTTACAGGCTGTGTAAGGCACTCGCCAGATCCAGCCGGCTCGTCGCAGAGGATATCAGCCGCGAGGCGGGGTATATGCTCCCGCAGAGCAGGAATACCCGCCGCAGGCTGGAGGAGTGGCGCCAGGATCCGCCGGGGGAGGATTTCCCGGCAGAAGCAGTGGAAAGGCTGCTGGAGCTGATCCCGTGTAATGAGGAGCGGTAAGGTGATAAGGGAACAGCCATGGAATCCATCACATATTTTCATGCGCCGCAGGTATAGAAAGCGATAGAAAACAAGCATTCGCTGTATTTTCCCGCCCGTAGTATAATATAGGATGCCGGAGGCAGGACACGGACACTTTTGGAATGTGCTCCGGCGGCGGATAAGGAGGCATACAGCGATGGAGATCATAGATAATAAAACATTTGACATGGAGCGCGCTCTCTATGGGAGTCATGATATCATAGTGAAAAACTGCAGGTTCGATGGACCGGCGGACGGGGAGAGTGCATTCAAGGAATGCCGAAATATCGAGGCAGAAAACTGCTATTTTAATCTCAGGTATCCCTTCTGGCACGACCGCGGCCTGAAGATCACCGGTTCTGATATGACAGAGCTGTGCAGGGCTGCGCTCTGGTACTCTGACCATATAGAGATTGCGGGCACAAAGATGCACGGCATCAAAGCGCTGCGCGAGTGCTCCCATATTGTGATCCGGGACTGCGATATCGTATCCCCGGAGTTCGGCTGGTCAGCCAGCGGAGTGGAGATGGAAGATACAAGTGCGCAGAGCGAGTATTTCATGATGCGTTCGGATCACCTGGTGTTCAGAAATGTAAAGCTGAGGGGAAAATATTCCTTTCAATACATAGAGGACGCGGTATTTGAAAACTGCGAGTTCGATACAAAGGATGCACTCTGGCATGCAAAGAATGTCATCGTGCGCAACAGTGTGGTCAAAGGAGAGTATCTTGCATGGTACTGTGAGAATGTGAGATTTGAAAACTGTAAGATCATCGGCACGCAGCCGCTGTGTTACTGCAGGAACCTGGCACTGGATCACTGTGAGATGATGGATACGGATCTTGCCTTTGAGCGGTCTGAGGTGGAAGCGGTGATCACAACGCCGGTAGTCAGTATCAAGAACCCGTATGCAGGGCATATCAAAGTGCCGGCGGTCAGTGAGATCATCCGGGACGACGAAAATGCAGCGGGTGAGATCATTGTCGGATAGGCCCAGGCCTGGGAGCGCAGGCAGCAAACAGAAGTGCTCAGGGGCTTATATGGCATAAAAAAGCACTGCCCCTGACGGACAGTGCTTTTTGCTTGTGATCACTTTGCGATTGTATATTATTACTCCGCTGAGATAGCGCCTGTCGGACAGGCAGCCTCGCATGCTCCGCAATCTACGCATGCATCAGCATCGATCACGTATTTGCCATCGCCTTCGGAGATAGCGCCTACCGGGCATTCGCCTTCGCAAGTACCACAGCTTACACATTCATCACTGATTACGTGTGCCATAGTATGTACCCTCCTTCTTTGGTTTTCAGAAAAGGAACCTTCCTTTCCGATATCCCTATTCTAATACACGGGAAGAGAATATACAAGGGTTTGGCGTGTTCTAAATTAAATACTTTGACAGTCTTTAAATTTTAGGAAAAATTCACTTTTTTTTCTGTTAAATTGGTGTAAGATAAAGAGATGATGTGGAAAAACTGCTGAGACGGAACTGAAAAGATTGTTCTGTGATATGGAGGAAGAAAATGAAGAAGAGACTGATCGCTGCCATGTCCCTGGCAGTGTGCGCGGCAATGAGCGTCTGCGCATGCAGCGGAGGAGATCCGAACAATGTATTTACAGGAGAGGAGACGCAGGTGCCTGAGTGGCAGCCAAAGCTGAATATGATAACCCCTGAGGTATACGGGACAGTAGATGACCTGGATCTGGAACCGGGGACCTACATTTCTGTCATCGGGAAGATGGAGAATTCTTCCTACTGGAAACAGGTACAGGAGGGAGTACAGCAGGCAGCGGATGATATAAATGAGAAGCTCGGCTATACAGGGGATGATAAGGTAAAAGTACTGTTTAATGCCCCGGCGGACAGTGAGGACATTGATGAGCAGGTCAATATCCTTGATGAAGAGATGTCAAGGTATCCGGATGTGATCGCCATCGCCAGCATTGATGAAGATGCATCAGCTGTCCAGTTCGACCTGGCGATCGGGAACGGGATCCCGGTCGTGGCGTTTGATTCCAGGAACAGTTATCAGGGGATCCAGTGCACCTGTATGACAGACAATGCGCAGGCCGCCGCAGACGGCGCGGAAAAGCTCTGCGGGGTGATCGGAGACAGCGGCGAGGTGGCGCTGATCGTGCAGGATTCTGTGTCCGGCAATGCCAGGGAGCGCGCCGAAGCATTCCGGCAGGAGATAGCAGAAGGACATCCGGGAGTTTCTATTGTGGAGACGATCTATATGGACCAGCTGGATGAGATGAAGCGCCAGGCAGCGGCGGAAGAGCTGGGGGTGACGTCTGAGGAACTGGCTGCATGGACAGAGGCGGCGTCAGGGCTGGAAGATGGATCGGACAGCGATGGAGAAGGTGAGACGATCTCGGAAGAAGCAAAGACAAAACTGGAAGATATTGACTCTGTCGCCGGAGCCATGAGTGATGAGGAGGCAGCGGCCTATTATCTTTCAAAGCATCCGGAGCTGAAGGGATGTTTCGGGACAAATGCGGATGCAGTCACCCTGGGACTGGAGGCGCTTAGGACCATGGAGCAGTCGGAAGAGATCGCTCTGGTCGGATTTGATGCCGGGAAGGAACAGCTCAAGGCGCTCGAAGCCGGTGAGATCGACGGACTGGTCGTCCAGAATCCGTTCGGCATGGGATATGCCACGGTAGTCGCTGCGGCCAGGACAATCCTGGAGATCGGAAATGAGGCAGTGGTCGATACAGGATATACATGGGTGGATAAGGAAAATATGGAAGACGGATCCGTACAGATGATGCTGTACGAGTAGAAGCAGGAAAAAACAAGATAAAAAAGCATCGGTATGACCAGAGATGGTTATCCGGTGCTTTTTTATCTGACAGGGCTGTGCCGGGGACATTATCCCGCGCGGCTCAGGGAAAAGATAAATTCCGTGCCCACGCCCTCCGTACTGATCACATTGATATTCTCATTATGCGCCTGGATGACCTCTTTTACAATAGAAAGGCCAAGCCCGGTGCCTTTTTTGTCCTTCCCGCGGGAAAGATCGGATTTGTAAAAACGCTCCCAGATCTTGTTCAGCTCTTTCCTGGGGATGCCGATCCCGTGATCCTTTACGGAAATAAAGGCTTTCTCATTTTTCAAGGTCACTTCCACCGTGACGGAAGAGTCGGATTCGCTGAATTTGATCGCATTGTCGATCAGGTTGTAGAGTACCTGCTGGATCTTCCGTCTGTCTGCGTACACGCGGACAATGCCCGGCATGAGCAGAAGTTCGATGGAAATGTGCTTCGGGGTGCAGACTGCCTCAAACGATGCGGCGGTCTTTTTAATGACCTCCTGGATGTCAAACTCTACTTTGGAAAGAAGGAGCTCCTTGGTATCGAACTCATTCAGCGTCAGCAGATCGCTTGTCAGGTCCGTCAGGCGTTCTGTTTCGAAAAGGATGATATTCAGATATTTCCCGTACATTTCCGGTGGGATCGTACCGTCTGCCATTGCCTCTACATACCCTTTGATCGAGGTGAGCGGAGAGCGGAAGTCGTGGGATACATTTGCCACGATCTTTTTCTGATAGTCATCCATATCTTTGAGCTGCGCGGCCATGTAATTGAGGGATGCAGATAAGTATCCCACCTCGTCATGCGCGGTGACGGGGATTTCGTAGTCAAGATTGCCTCGGGCATACTGCTGGGCTGCTTCTGATATTTTCTTTACAGGGCGGTACACGATGAAGTGGACGCCGAGAAGAAAGATAAATGACAGCAGATAGATGAACCCGAGACTGATATATACTGGGAACATCACCGCACCGCATCGAATCTCGATATTCGCCGCCGGACTGTGAATCAGCAGGTAGCCTTTGGTAAAAAAGCCTTCTGTGACAGGGGCCATCACCGTGATGACATCTTCATCGAAGTATCCGTGATAGGTGCCGGAGATGTACTGGTTTCCGCCGATCTCAGCGGGATTGAAGTCCTCGATCGCCTCAGGGGCGGAAGTGTTCACGATATTTGACGAGGTGATCATGGCTCCTGTGCTGTCCACAAACCACAGGGATGCGTCCAGGTAGAGACGCATGGCCGCCAGCTGTGCCTGGACCGCATCGAGCGATGAGCTGCCGGTGGAGGAATCATCGGAAAAATAAGATGGAAGATAATCGCTTGCGATCAGCGTGGCTTCCTGATACAGGGTCTGGGAAGTATCTTCCATAAGCTGGTCCTCCACCAGCTGCGTTGTGAGCGTGGCAGTCGTGAACAGGCACAGAAAGCCGAATATGATATACAGTGCGATAAATTTCAGGTGAAGCATACTCTTCATGACGATCTCTCCATAATCTACCTGGTCTCAAATTTGTATCCGATGCCCCAGACAGTACTGATGCTCCACTGGGGGTGATCCTTGATCTTTTCGCGGAGACGTTTGATATGGACGTCCACAGTCCTTGTGTCGCCGATATACTCATATCCCCAGATGCGGTCCAGGAGCTGTTCTCTTGTGAACACCTGGTTCGGGGAGGATGCGAGACAGTAGAGGAGCTCCAGCTCTTTCGGCGGCATTTCGATATGCTGTCCGTCACAGGTGACAGAATAGTTGGTAAGATTTATGGTGATACCGTCGTATTCTACACATTTTGCCTTCTCCGCGCCGGCTGATTCGGCTCTCGCCGGCTGGTATCGTCTCAGCACAGCACGCACGCGGGCAACCATTTCTTTCGAATCAAAAGGCTTCATAATATAATCATCCGCGCCGAGCTCCAGCCCCAGGACCTTGTCAAATACTTCTCCTTTTGCGGAGAGCATGATGACGGGAGTGGCGGAGCGGGCCCGGATCTCACGGCACACCTGGTAGCCGTCAATGCCGGGCAGCATCAGGTCCAGCAGGACCAGATTGGGCTGGTAGCTGTCAAATGCGGTGAGTGCGTCTTCGCCGTTATATACGATCTTTGTGTCAAAACACTCTTTCGTGAGATAGAGCGAGATAAGTTCCGCGATATTTTCATCGTCATCTACAATAAGGATTTTCTGTTTTCCGATCATGCTGGTACCTCCTAAAAGGGGTCTGACCCCTTGCACAAATTATATTTCCAAATTAATTTATCCAAGTTCTACGATAGTAACTCCTGCATCGCCTTCTCCGAATTCGGCAAGATGATAGGATTTTACGTGTTTCTGCCGTCTCAGGTATTCGTGGATCCCTTTGCGAAGGGCGCCGGTGCCTTTTCCGTGGACCACCCGCACGGTGTTCAGATGGGAGAGAAGAGCGTCATCCAGATATTTGTCCAGTTCCGAGACTGCCTCGTCCACGGTTTTCCCGAGCAGATTGATCTCCGGGCTGACGGACAGGGATTTACCCATGGCGATCTTTCCTTTTGACGTGCGGCTGAATTTCTTCTGGGTGTACGGCGAGGGCTCTTCGATGATCTCCAGGTCGGAAATATTGACCTGGGACCGGAGGATGCCCATCTGTACGGTTACATTGCCGCGGGAATCCGGGAGAGAGCTGACTGTACCGGTGAGGTTCATGCTCAGCACTTTAACGGATTCGCCCAGTTTAAAATCAGACGGCTTATGCTGTTTCTTCGGTTTCTGGGAGCCGAGAGAAGAGGCGGCGGATGTATCCTTTATTTTTTTTCTGAGCCGCTCCCGTTCTTTTTCCATTTCAGCTGCCGAGATATTTTCTTTCCCGAATTTATGGAAATTGCGGATCGTCTCATCCGCCACTTCTTTTGCCTCTCTGAGGATGGCGTTCGCCTTCTCGTTTGCCTCCCGGATGATGCGGTCTCTCTGTTCATCGAGCTTTTCCTGTCTCTGGGCTGCCTGTTGTTTCAGGCTTTCAGCTTCCCGGCGGTACGCCGCGATCTCTTCCCGTTCTTTTTCGATCGTGCGCCGGCTCGCCTCGAGATCGCTCAGCAGGTCCTCAAAGGAGACGTCCTGCTCGCTCAGCCGCTTCTTCGCGTCCTCGATGATATAGTCCGGCAGCCCCAGCTTGCCGGAGATGGCAAATGCATTACTCTTCCCGGGAATCCCGATGAGCAGCCGATAGGTAGGACGCAGGCTTTCAACGTCGAACTCACAGCATGCATTTTCCACGCCGGGCGTAGAGAGCGCGTATACTTTCAGTTCGCTGTAATGCGTGGTTGCCATAGTGCGGATATTGCGGCTGTGCAGATGGGACAGGATGGCAATGGCAAGCGCCGCCCCCTCGGTAGGGTCTGTCCCGGCGCCCAGCTCATCGAAGAGGACGAGGGAGCGCTCGTCTACCTTTTTCAGGAAAGAAACAATATTTGTCATATGAGAGGAAAATGTACTCAGGCTCTGCTCAATGCTCTGCTCGTCACCGATATCCGCATAGACTTGATGGAACACTGCCAGCTCAGAACGGTCGCCTGCCGGGATGTGGAGCCCTGCCTGTCCCATCAGAGTGAAGAGCCCGACGGTCTTAAGCGACACAGTCTTTCCTCCGGTATTCGGGCCGGTGATGATCAGGAGAGTAAAATCTTCCCCCAGGGAGACTGTGATCGGGACAACGGTCTTCTGATCCAGCAGCGGATGCCTTCCTTCGCGGATCCGGATGCGTCCTTGTTCGTTAAAGACCGGACGGCTTCCCCGCATGGAGAGGGCCAGAGCGCCCCTTGCAAAGATAAAATCCAGATCCGTAAGCGCCCGGTAGTCCGCGCGGATCTCTTCGATATACTGCGCTGCCTCTTCGCTGAGCCTGGCGAGGATCGCCTGGATCTCTTCCTGCTCTTTGGCATAGAGCTCTTTTAAGTCATTGTTCAGTTTGACCACTGCTATCGGCTCGATGAAAAGAGTGGAGCCGGTAGAGGACTGGTCGTGGATGAGACCCTGCACCTGCCCTCTGTATTCCGCTTTTACGGGAATGCAGTAGCGGTCGCCGCGCATGGTTATGATCGGATCCTGCAGGTAGGTCCTGAGCGAACCGTTTACCAGAGAGGACAGAGTAGAGTGTACTTTGTCATTGATGCTCCCGATGCTGCGGCGGATATGCTTCAATGTACTGCTGGCGTCATCGCTGATCTCATCCTCGGAGATGATGCACCTCTCGATCTCTGATGAAAGCGGAGTGAGAGGTTCCAGCTGGTCAAAATAAGCGTCCAGGCAGTCCGAAGAATCTTCCTGGGTGTCATGCCGCCCGTAAGATTTCACCCGCGCCGCATTTGCGAGCAGGCGGCAGATACGCAGAAGTTCGGAGATGGTCAGGGCGCCGCCGACTTCCAGCCGTTTCATGGATTCCTCCACGGGCATGGCGTCCCCGAAGGAAATCCGTCCCTTCCGCACGATGCGGGTAAAAGCGGCAGCGGTCTGTTCCTGAAATGTATCGATCTTCCCGAGGTCAGTCATGGGCTTTAACCGGCGGCAGAGCTGCCTGCCGCGGAAAGAACCGGCTTCTTCCTCGAGAAGGGCTATGATCTTGTCAAATTCAAGCTTTGTCAGTGTTTTCTGATTCATGAAGTCACCTTGTATTTCTGTTCATCATTTTAGTATCCGTAAGCATTGTACCCCATTCCGGGAATTATGAAAAGGCTTTTCCAAAATGAATTGAACAATCCAGGCGAATCAGTTATACTAGGATTCGGAGGAGAATGATGTCCATGCCGAACGATAAAGACCGGGATCTGAGTCCGGATGAGGGCTCGGAGGAAAAGAACTATTCTTTTTTGCAGGAGACGATAAAACCAAAACCGATCAGCAGGGAACATTTCATAAATCAGCTTGCCAGATTTGCTTTATACGGGATTGTACTGGGAGTGTTTGCCTGCCTTGGTTTTTTTGCGCTTAAACCATGGCTGGAAGACCAGTTCGGGGAAGATCCGAAGACAGTGACGATCCCGGAAGACGAAGAGGACCGGGACGGAACAGATGCATCGCAGGAAGATTCCGTGCCCGCAGCCAACGCAGACAGTTACGAAGAGATGATGGACAGCATGAATGAGAGAGCTGCGGAGGCGCGAAAAGGAATTGCTGCCATAGAGCCGGCAAATGCTGGGGAAGACTGGACAAAAGAAATGACCGGCATCAGTACCGGGGCGGCAGGCGTGATCACTGCAGATAACGGGCAGGAGCTTTTGATCCTGGCGGATGATTCTGTCTGCGAGGATGCTTCTGAATGGACAGTCACCTTCCAGGATGGAAAAGAATACCGCGCATCCCTGAAAAAACGGGACAGAAACAGCGGCCTGGCAATATTCAGCGTCCCGCACGGAGAGATCAAAGACTCTACCTGGTCTGCGATCAAGGTGTCCGTACTCGGGAATTCGAACCTGGTGAAACAGGGCGACACAGTGATGGCGCTGGGAAATCTGTTCGGCTACGCTGATGGGATGGGGTACGGCACAGTCAATTCAACAGATTATAAGACCACGTTGTTTGACGGAGAGTGCGGGATCCTCACGACCAACATCCCTGCGGAAGAGCAGGGCACGGGAGTCCTGTTTAATATGGAAGGACAGGTCATAGGGCTGATCCCGGAGTCTGTCTGGGACAATAGCGAAAGCTCCATGGCAAATGCTTATGCGATCTCAGACCTGAAACCGATCATAGAGTTCCTGGCAAACGGGGAAAGTGTCCCGTATATCGGAGTATACGGCACCACAGTGACGTCAGAGCTCAAGGAGGAGCAGGGCATGCCGGGAGGCGTCTATGTAGTGGATGTAGACCCGGATTCTCCGGCAATGGCAGCAGGGATCCAAAGCGGAGATATCATTTATACAATAGGAAATAAAAATGTAATGAATATCGGCGCATACCAGAATACAGTCCTGAAAATGAAAACAGGGCAGCAGATCACGGTCGAAGGAAGGCGGATCGGCGCGGAAGGGTATGTGGACGTGGACTTTACGTTGACTGTCGGCAGCAAAGAGTGACAGGACCGTACAGGATCTGAAAACAGAAAATAGAAAGAGGAAAAAAATGAGATATATCAATGGGCTTCATGAAGGAGAGACGATCAGGAATGTTTACCTGTGCAAAGGGAAACGTTCCGCCGAGACAAGAAACGGAAAACCATATGACAACCTGCTCCTGCAGGATAAGACAGGCATCCTTGACGGGAAGGTATGGGACCCTAATTCCCAGGGGATCGCAGAATACGACGAAAAAGACTTTATAGAAGTATACGGGGATGTGATCAGCTATAACGGCAATCTCCAGATCAATATCAAACAGATCCGGCGCGCCCAGGAGGGAGAGTATGATCCGGCGGATTATATGCCAACCACAGAGAAAAACGTAGAAGGAATGTATGAGGAGCTGACCGCATATATCCGCCAGATCGGGAATCCATATCTGAAAAAGCTCCTGGAATATTTCTTCGTAAATGACAGCGCGTTCATCAAAACATTTAAAGGGCACTCCGCCGCAAAGACCGTGCACCACGGCTTTGCGGGCGGGCTTTTGGAGCACACGCTGAGCGTGCTGCACCTTTGCGAATATTTCGCAGGCGCGTATCCGATCCTGAACAGAGATCTGCTCTTTGCTGCGGCGATGTGCCATGATATCGGCAAGACAAAAGAGCTGTCCGCGTTCCCGGACAATGATTATACGGACGAGGGGCAGCTCATCGGACATATCGTGATCGGAGTGGAGATGATCGGAGAGGCAGTGCGCTCGATCCCGGATTTCCCGGTGCAGCTCGCGAACGAACTGAAGCACTGCGTGATCGCGCATCACGGAGAACTGGAATACGGTTCGCCGAAAAAACCGGCGCTCGCGGAAGCGCTGGCGCTGAACCTGGCGGATAACGCGGACGCGAAGATGCAGACGCTGTCAGAGATATTCAAGGGAAAGACCGGTCATGAATGGCTGGGATATAATAAATTATTTGAATCGAATTTACGCAGGACGTCAGGAGTGTAACACACTCCTGATTTCCCTATAAGGAGAAAAATATGAAAAAGAATGATACAGCAGCCGTAAAGATCACGGACATCGGCGTGAACGGCGAAGGCATCGGAAAAGTGGACGGATATACCCTGTTTATCAAAGACGCAGTGATCGGGGATACCGTGGAAGCGAAAGTCATGAAAGCAAAGAAAAACTACGGATATGCCAGGCTGATGAAAGTCCTTTCGCCCTCGCCTGACCGGGTCACGCCGAGATGCGAGTTTGCCAGGAAGTGCGGCGGCTGTCAGATACAGGAGATGTCCTACGGGCGGCAGCTCGCGTTTAAGGAACAGAAAGTGCGCGGGAATCTGGAGCGCATCGGCGGTTTTTCAAAGGAACTTTTGGACCGGGTGATGGAACCGGTGCTCGGTATGGAAGAACCGTTCGGCTACCGCAATAAGGCCCAGTTTCCCTTCGGGACAGACAAACAGGGAAACCCGGTGACCGGATTTTATGCCGGTCGCACCCATGATATCATCCCGAATACAGACTGCGCACTTGGCGCGCCTGTGAACCGGGAGATCCTGGAGACTATCCTGGGATTTATGAAAAAATACCAGATCCCTTCCTATGATGAAAAGACCGGGAACGGCCTGATCCGCCATGTCCTGATCCGCTGCGGGTCCGCTACCGGCGAGATCATGGTCTGCCTTGTGGTGAACGGAGAAGAGATCCCCCATGCGGATGCGCTGATCGACAGGCTGGCAGAGATGCCGGGCATGACAAGCATCACCCTGAGCCCGAACACACGCCGGACAAATGTGATCATGGGCGACAGCTTCAAAGTACTCTGGGGACAGGGATACATTACAGATTATATCGGAAACATCAAATATCAGATCTCGCCTTTGTCGTTCTATCAGGTCAATCCGGTCCAGACGGAGAAGCTGTACTCCCTTGCCATGGAGTACGCGGATCTGAAAGGCGGGGAGACTGTATGGGATCTGTACTGCGGGATCGGGACGATATCCCTGTTCCTCGCGCAGAAAGCGGGAAAGGTGTACGGAGTGGAGATCATTCCTCAGGCGATCGACGACGCCAGGAAAAATGCAGAGATCAATGGGATTGAAAATGCGGAGTTCTTTGTGGGAAAGGCAGAGGAAGTGCTGCCCCGGTGGTATCGGGAGAATGAGGGGGCAGAAGCAGGGCTCCGGGGAGAAGGGAGCCGGACCCGCGCGGATGTGATCGTGGTCGATCCGCCCCGCAAGGGCTGCGATGAGGCGCTGCTGGATACGATCGTGAAGATGCAGCCGGAGAAGGTCGTGTATGTGAGCTGCGATCCCGCGACGCTGGCGCGGGATCTGAAGGTGCTGTGCGGGAAGGGGTATGAGCTGGAGAAGGTGCGGGCGGTGGATATGTTTCCGATGACGGTGCATGTTGAGACGGTAGTATTGATGTCAAGAAAAGACAAATAAGAAGGCCGAAAGTGGCTGAAATCAAGGGATTCCGATAGATTGCCCTGAACAAGGGAGTCTGCCGAAATTCCTTTTTTGCTGCTTTGACAATAGGGATGTAGTCTGGGAAAACAGAGGTGGAGACTATAGGATTGCTTTTCGCGTGGACGTGGCTATAGGACTGCTTTTTTGTGAGCGTAACGGGGGAGTGCTGTCAGATAAAAAGAGCAGATAAAATGGCTGATTATAACTTGACTTCATGAGCTTAAAGAGTGATGTATATAGCACCCATAAGATGTCTTTGGGAATTTCATGAAAGAGAGGTGCTTATACATGCAAGAGGTCGAAAAGGAGAAGATTCTGGAATTGTGGAAGCAGGGATTTGGAAGTAGTCGGATTGCCAAGACCTTGGGACTGAACACTAATACGGTGAAAACTTTTTGTAGAAGAAATGGGCTCACTAGTGATCGAACGCACATCCCAACGTTAAAAAAGGATAAAGAGATTGAAAAGTCACGGTGCAAAAACTGTGGCATTTTTATTACTCAAAAGCCTGGGGCTAAGAAGAAATTGTTTTGCTCAGACAAATGCAGGATGTCCTGGTGGAATGGGCATCCTGAGCTTGTGGAGAGAAAAACGAAGCACATTGTCATCTGTCAGAATTGTGGAAAGGAATTTGCCGTTTATGGAGGTAGAATACGGAAATTCTGTTCGCATAACTGCTACATCGAAAAACGCTATGGAACAGGTGGGTCCGAACTTTGACATATGATTTTTGACAAATTATATTTTAAAACACAAATTTTTATTGACTTTTGAAAAGTGAGGTAGTATCATAAAAGTGGTTATTTCTGTTACTTGTTCAGATTTTTGGAGATAAATGGGTATAAAAGTATGACTACTATGAACTACGATAAACTCTGGAAGTTACTTATCGATAAGAAAATGATGAAGAAGGATCTGATTGAGAAGGCTGGTATATCTACGAATGCCGTGGCAAAGATGGGGAAGGGTGGAGACGTTTCTACCAATGTTCTCCGGAAGATATGCTTAGCATTAGACTGTGAGCTGGAAGACATTGTAGAAATTGAACACGATGTAGAATGATGACAGAATCCTTTTGTAGTCCGTTTTTTTGGACACAGAAAATGCTACACTTTTATATAGGATATATGAAGTGTACGAAGCGACAGGAGAATCAAAATGGTTGTTAATAAACATGGCAGCTTTTATTTGAGAAGCGGCTGGGGAACAAAAATCATAGATGCCGTCAAGGAGGACGAAACTATCTTCTCGCCTAATAATGAGCAGACAGCAGTGGATACTATCGGGCTTGGACGAGTGATGATAAGAGCCTTAAGGTATTGGTCAGATGCGCTGGGATTGACTGAGGAAGAAAAGAAGCAAGCAGGTATTACCAAGAAAAAAACTGCGCTTTTTGACTTGATTGACCAGTATGATCGCTATTATCAGAGGATAGGCTCGTTGCTCTTGATGCATAGGAACCTTGCTAGAAACAAAGAAGTGGCGACGGCGTGGTATTGGGCTTTCAATGAATTAAAAAACCAGTCGTTTGCGAAGGAAGAGTTTGTCGATGGATTTCATGCGTTCCTTGGAGTTAACGGAGTGAGCGTGAAGAGGGCAGCAATAGAAAAAGAATTTAACTGTTTCAAAAACACTTATATTGGCGATGATAAATTTGACAGAAAGACCATTATGGATGAGGACACATACCCGTTTCTTGCCCCGCTGCATCTTTTGAAGATTAATGACGAGAAGAGGTATGAAAAGGTTCCGGTCACAAAGGCAGAGATGCCTTTGGAAATCCTGCTG
>DWUV01000132.1 GCA_019120595.1 Candidatus Mediterraneibacter tabaqchaliae
TTGTCCGGCGGATGCCTGAGGCGGAGCCGAATCTTCCGCCGGACAATTGCTTTTAGCCATGCTTTCTCCCTTTTACGTCTTTCCCAGATTACGGAGCCGGAACCTGAGCCATATCCCCGTCCGCCGCGAAAACGACCTGCATCAAACCGACGGTTTTCGGACGTCGTATTCACAAGGAAGGCTCCCCCACAAATCCAGATTTTACAGTTTCTCGTTCATGAATTTATACTCTGCCACGGACCGGTCAAATCCTTTGATATGCCTGTACAGCCACTCAATGACATTCTTATTGACCTGCTCTACGAACGCAGCGGAGGGGCCTTCTTCTTCCTCCAGCATACTATAAAGGTCTTTTACGACTCCGCGCAGTTTCTCATGCTCCTTTTTGTGGGCTTCGATCCCAGGATACTGGATGGACTCCTGGAGCTTTTCCTCTTCCCCGAAGTGGAACTCCGTATAATCCGCCAGGTAATCCAGGGTTTTCACAGCGACCACTTTATCCCTGCTCGTCTCACAGCTGTCGAGGAGTTTATTGATCTTATCGATCAGCTCCCTGTGCTGTGTATCGATCATCTCATTGCCTGTTACCAAACTTTCATCAAATTCTGCTCTCATAGATCATCGCCTCCTTAATATTTTCTATACTGACCAGTCAGGAATCCCTGCTGTTCCAGCCCTCTTTTCCCCGCAGGCTTTACCCTGCGGCGCGCACTGGATCATGTCCGTTTTAAACTTCACCGAGCTTAAACTTTATGATCATCTCATTCGTCAGGCTGTCTCTTGACGGCTCGACCGGGATCTTATCACGCTCAAACCACTCTGCCAGCGAGAGCTCTTCCCGGTCAAGGGTGATCTCATCGCTGCCGTCCAGATCGCAGTAAAAGCCCATGAGCAGCGTATCGCTGAACGCCCACGGCTGGCTTTTATAATACCGGATATTCTTGACTTTCAGCCCGACTTCTTCCATCACTTCCCTTGCCACCGTCTCTTCCACTGTCTCTCCGATCTCAGTGAACCCGGCGAGCAGAGCGTATTTTTTGTACGTCCGGCCTGCGTACTTGGACATCAGGATCCGGTTTCCGTCCGTCACCCCTATGATCACTGCCGGACAGATCTTCGGGAATTCCATATTGCGGCAGGAATCGCATCTGAGCATCCTCTCCTTGTCGTCCCTCACCATCATCTTACCACATCTGCCGCAGTATTTGTGGTTTTTATACCAGTTATAGAGCTGATACCCTGTGATCCCCGCGAAGGCATGATACTGGGGATCTGCCGCCCGGAAGATCTCCGTATTCTCCATCGTAAGATCCGAAAGAGGCTCCCTGCTGATATCCCTCACCAGGTAATAACGCTCGTCATCCACAGAAAAAAGATATATGTAATCCTCATATATCTCCTCATTGAGCCGCTCCAGCTCCCTGAACTTTGGGAACGTGATCCCAGATGGAGTTTTTTTCACGAGCACCTTGTGATCCTCATAATATAATGCCCAGCTTTCCCTGTCCGGCGGAACAGGTTTGTACTGGTTATACAGATGTTTCGGCTGTATGTCCTGTATCATCTCAGTCTCTCCTTAAATTCTCTCTGCGCTTCCCTTCTCTGGTCTTTTTTCGCGATGTCGTCCCTCTTGTCATAGAGTTTCTTACCCTTTGCAAGACCGATCTCCAGCTTTACGAGGCTTCCGCTGAAATAGACCTGGAGAGGCACCACTGTGATGCCCTGCTCCTTCATCTTCCCGAAGATCTTATTGATCTCCTTTTTATGGAGGAGCAGTTTCCTCACGCGGAGCGGATCTTTGTTAAAGATATTGCCTTTCTCATAGGGAGAGATATGCATGCCGTAAATGTACATCTCGCCGGATTCCACCCGTATGAACGCCTCTTTGATGCTGCACTTTCCCATCCGGAGAGATTTGACCTCTGTGCCATGTAGCACGATCCCCGCCTCATACTTCTCAAGTATAAAATAATCATGATATGCTTTTTTATTGTTTGCGATCAACTTTGTCTCTGCCTTTGCCATATTTGTTTCTCCCTAAACGATCTCAGGTTTTCCTAAACACTCTCAGGGTTTTCCTGCACAGCTTCAGGTTTCCCTAGACAATCTCAAAATTCACTGTGCGCTGCACTTTATCCGCATCAGTCACCCGCACTTTTACGCTCTGCCCGAGCTTATATGTCCTGCCGGTGTGCACTCCGGCCAGCTCATAATCCTGCTCTATGAACTCATAGTGGTCGTCCCGCATATCCGCCACATGGACGAGTCCTTCCACTGTATTGGGAAGCTCCACATAGATCCCCCACCGGGTCACGCCTGAGATCACGCCTTCATATTCCTCTCCGATGTGTCCCCTCATATATTCCGCTTTTTTCAGCTTCACGACCTCCCGCTCCGCTTCCTCGGCAGTCCGTTCCTTCATGCTGCACTGGACGGCTGCCTGGGGGAGGATCTCCGCATAATGAGAGATACGTCCCTCCCTCAGCCTGCCGCGAAGATTATCCTTGATGATCCTGTGGATCTGGAGATCCGGGTATCGCCGGATCGGGGACGTAAAATGAGTATAATACTTTGCCGCCAGGCCGAAATGCCCCGTATTCTCTGTGGAATACCGCGCCTGCTTCATGGAGCGCAGGGCAAGCCGGCTGATCAGCGCCTCCTCCGGAGTGCCGTCTGCTTTGCCGAGGAGCTTCTGGATCTCCTTGGGCCTGACTTCATTCCGCACATGGATGTGATAACCGAAATTATTGATAAATGCCGAAAGCTGACGGATCTTCTCCTCGTCGGGCGTGTCGTGCGTCCGGTAGAGAAACGGCACATCCCGCCAGAAATATTCCTCTGCCACTGTCTCATTTGCCATGAGCATAAAATCCTCTATGATCTTTGTAGCTGCGTTTCTCTCATACGGCCTGATCTCCAGCGGCTTCCCATCCTCGTCTAAAACGATCTTTGTCTCCGGAAAATCAAAATCAATGGATCCTCTGCGCCCTCTGCGCTCTCTCAAGATATCTGAGAGCGCTTTCATCTGCCGGATCATGGGGACGACCTCCCGGTTTTCACACAGAGCCTCTTCCTCTCCCTCCAGGATCTTTGCAACGCCGTTATAGCTCATTCTCTTATCCACACGGATCACGGTCTCTGCGATCTCGTGATCCAGCATCTCCCCGGAAGGGCTGATGGTCATGATGCAGGAGAGCGCCAGCCTGTCCTCCCCTGCATTCAGGGAACAGATCCCGTTCGACAGCACATGGGGCAGCATCGGGATCACACGGTCCGCCAGGTACGCGCTCGTCCCTCTCTCAAACGCTTCTCTGTCCAGCGCGCTCCTCTCCTGCACATAATTCGCCACATCCGCGATATGCACGCCCAGCCGGTAATTCTCCCCCTCTTTCACAAGGGATACCGCATCGTCCAGGTCTTTCGCGTCTTCTCCGTCGATCGTCACCATCTGCCAGTCCCTCAGGTCTTTTCTCCCCGCGCAGTCCGCTTCGCTGACAGGTTTCCCGACCCGCACAGCCTGTTCAAGGACTTTCTCCGGGAATTCCGTCTTTATCCCCAGATCCATCACGATCGAAAGGATATCTGTCCCCGGATCATTGACGTGCCCGATGATTTCCGCGATCCTGCCCTCCGGCTTCATATGCTCCCCGCCATAGGAAGTCAGCTCCACAACCACTTTATGCCCGGTCACAGCGCCCTTTTCCCTGCCGGCAGGGATGTAGATATCGTGCAGATACCGCTGGTTATCCGGACGGACAAAACCATAATTCCCGCAGTTCTCATACAGCCCGACTACCTGCGTGACACTGTGTGAGATGACACGCACGACCTTGCCTTCCCTGCGCCTGCCGGACGGCGCCGCAGTGATGATAAACTCTACCTCATCCCCCTGGAAAGCCCCGCTTAAATTCTCTTCCGCTATAAACACATCCCCGCTGCCGTCTTCCGGCGTCACAAAGCCGAATCCCCGCACATTAGCCTGGAAGACGCCTTTCAGGCGCACCGCCTGGCCCCTGCTGTATTTCCCTCTTTTTGAGAGGACCGCCTTTCCCTCTTCCACCAGGGCGTCCAGCGCCTCTTTGAGCTCATCCCGCTGCTCTCTCGGTATCTGGAGCACTGCCGCGATTTCCTTTATCCTCATAGGCACATACAAGTCGTCCCCCATAAAATCATACAGGACCTTCTTGCGCTTTTCAAATAACTGATCCATACCTCTTAGTTCTCTCCCCGCTGTATGTTCCATAAAATAACAGAAGCACCCTATATCATTATAGAGTGCTTACGTTGATCATTATCTTCTGATACAGTACTTTTCATACTAGTTAAAGATTCCCAGATTGAGTACGACAGCCAATACGATAAACAGCGCCGCAACGACTCTGGTGATCTTTACGAGAGTCCCTTCCATCGAGCGCCCTTTATTGTGGCCCCAGTATGTATCCGCCGCACCGCTGATCGTACCAAGTCCTGCTGATTTTCCTTCCTGAAGCAGAATGATCGCAGCTAACGCAATACAGTCTATAACAAAAATGATCGTTAAAACAATCTTCAATACATCCATTTTTACACCTCCTGCGGATAAACCACGATTATTCTATCACAGTCATCGCTCCTTTGCAAGTCCCAAAAGCGCTGAAAATCCCTAAAATATCCCAAATATCTTTTCCCGGAACGCTCCGTAAAGGGTATCATAATCCGTATACTGGATCTTGCTGTCCTTAAACCGGCTGCCCCACTCATCCCTGAGACGGTCCGCGATCAGCACGGCATCCTCGTGCCCTGTCATCAGGATTGCCGGGAACACATAATAGATCATAAAGAAATTCATATCCATCTGGAGGGCTCCGCCTATCTTCCCATTCCGGGGAGACGCAAATTTTTTCTCCGCGCTCTCCGCGAAAACCCTGGCGATCTCTGCCGCAGCATTCTCCTTATCCTCCGCGCTTTCCGTTATCTGTGTCATCTCCCGGAAATAATGCCCGTGTTCTCTCACAAACATTTCCATATTTTCTTTGTAAGAAGCTTTTTTGAGCTTCTTCATCATTGGTTTCATATTTTCAAAAACACGCTCCACGTGATCCAGCATGCCGTATCCCTCCGTCTGTCATCCTGTTAATCTGTAACTACGCCCTTCTGAAGCATGATATTGGCATAGAGTGCCGACTCTCCTGTCGCAATGATCGCATATACTTTTTTTGCTTCTTCATAGAAGGCAAAGCGCTCGATATGCCCTACCGCAGCATCCCCTCTGTCATCATACTTGCGGATGATCTCCTTATAGGTATCCCAGATCGGTGTTTCCACGTCATCGCCGGGCATAACTTCCATCAGGTTCACCGGATGCTCCACATAGGTATCCAGCGGGAACACCTGGAGGATCGCGTCAAGAAGCTCCGGTACGCCGTGCCCGTCGCAGCGGATCACGATCGCGTCTTTTCCCATGGACTCAGCCGGGAAATTCCCGTCGGAGATAACCAGCCTGTCGCTGTGCCCCATTTCTGCAAGTACCATCAAAAGCTCAGGTGAAAGTATTTTCGGAATCCCTTTTAACATATCTCAAATCCTCCTCAATTATAAGATTTCTTCTTTTAAAAAGGAACCGGGAATTTCCCGATTCCTTTCTGTTTTCAGTTCCGTCTGCATCAGACTTCACTTATCTGCACGTTTTTTCTGATAATCGCTGATTAGTCGTACAGGTTCGGAGCGATGTCGTCGTCTTCCATGTTCTCAGCGTCATACCAGTAGCTGTCTGTTGCGATATCTTTTACTTCTTTTTCTTCGCAGTAGTCATACAGAGCCTGGATCGCAAGACTTCCCTGGTCAACCGGAGCCTGTGTAACCGCACCGATGAGTGTTCCGTCAGCAACAGCTGCTTTCAGTGTAGCGCCAGCGTCGAATCCGACACCAACAACACCGTCTTCCGGTGTAGCTGCGAGTACGCTTAAGTTCTGGTTCGCTGTGAGGACACCCTCAGCTGTAACCTGGTTAGATCCGAAGATCGCGATCGTATCTTCTTTTGTCATGATGTTGGAAGCCTCTGTGGAGGACAGCTCAACTGTTGTCTGAGCCGGTACGGCAACCTCGATGATAACGTCAGCGGATCCCTCATCGCCGTTGTTCTCTACCTGGTCAACATAGTACTGGTTTCCTACAACTGCAACTGTCTTTCCATCAGCCTCGATGAGCTCTTTCATCTTGTTGATGAATCCCATTCCACGTCCGGAGATGTTAGCGGATGTAGCATCCTGGTTAACCTCACCGATCCTTACCTGCTCTGTTGCGTTTGCGATCGTATCTTTGATCACTTCATACATATTCTCAGCCGCAACTGCTCCGGCAGCCTCATTGTCAGTAGCGATCGTAGCGATGACAGATCCTTCCGGCGCATTCGGAACACCTGTATCGAAGCATACAACCGGGATCTCTTTGTCAAGCGCTGTCTGGAGAGCCTCAAGGACTGCATCCTGGCTGTTCGCTGCGAGAGCGATACCGTCCGGATTCTGGTTGATCGCGTTGTTCAGCATCTGAACCTGGTCAGCGATATCAGACTCAGCGTTCGGGCCTGTCTTATTTACTGTAACGCCAAGTTCCTCAGCTTTTTCATCAACGCCTGTGATAGCTGCCTGCCAGTATGTGGACTGGAAGCTCTTAACTACGACTTCAAAATGATATCCGCCGCCTTCGCCGCCGTCGCCGCCGTCAGTTGCTTTTCCGTCATCCTTGCTGCCGCATCCTGCTACTAATCCAGCTACCATACATCCGCCAAGTAACACTGCTAAAACTTTCTTTTTCATATTTCATATCCTCCTGAAATAATTTTTTCCGCCATGTTCGAAGTTCTGCGCTTCTGCAGCCAGACAGGCTTTTCCCGGATACCGTGCACATATCCGCCTTTTTCTGTCTCTGCCTGCGATCCGCCCCTTCAAGGCATGGCCCGCCTTTGTTTATATAGTAACAGCCGGCAGTTCGTCCTTTTTCATCCGAGATCCTCTCCCGGCTGTTATCTATCACATTGACCTGTTATTCAGTTTTTACTATTTTGCCTCTTTCTCTCTCTTCAGGATATCGATCAATACGGAGATGATCAGCACGATACCAGTAATGATCTGCTGCCAGTTCGCCGTCAGGCCGATAAACGGAAGACCTGTCTTCAGCAGACAGATAACGAACACTCCTGCCAGCGTACCTGTGATGCTTCCCACGCCGCCGGTCATGGACACACCGCCGATGATCGCGCCGCCGATCGCGTCAAGCTCGAAGCCCGCGCCGCTTCCCGGCTGAACCGTAGCAAAGATCGCGGAGTATGCGATCGCTGCAAGTCCTGTAAAGAAACCGCAGATCACGTACGCCATGATGTGGTAGAATTTCACATTGACTCCGGAGAGCCTTGTCGCTTCTTTATTGCTTCCGATCGCCAGCGTGTAGCGTCCCATCTTCGTGTGGTTCAGGACAAATGTCATGATAATGACAAGAATGATGATCCACAGGAAGCCGATGGGGATATTCTGACCGCCCATCTTGATCTTAAAGATACTTCTGAACCATCCGCCCGGAGCTGCCGCTGTCGGCCACGGGATACCGAATCCGCCTACGATCAGCGACCCGAATCCGCGGGTGATCATACAGGTACACAGCGTCGCCAGGAACGGAGGCAGATCCATCAATGCCACCAGACATCCGTTGATCACACCGAAGGCAACGCCCAGCAGGATACTTACCACCATACCTGCTCCTGTCGGCCATCCCTGATGAATGACGAGATATCCGCCGATCAGAGAATAGCAGATCAGACCTGTACCGATGGAAAGGTCAACGCCTCCCGTCATCAGCGGGAACGCAACACCGATCGCCATCAGGGCAATGTAGTAGGAATAATCCAGGATACTTACAACCGTTGTATATTTTCTAAACTGAGGGCTCATTGCACAGAAGAAGATAAACATTGCGATCACGATGAGCAGGACGATGAATTTCTGTCCGCCCATGCGGTCAATGAATGACTTGTTCGTGCCGGCCGTTTTTGTTACTGATTTATTTGCCATCACGTTTTCCTCCCTAATTTATCTCTCTCGTAGCCATGTTCATGATATTTTCCTGGGTAGCTTCGGAAATATCCAGCTCGCCGGTCTTCTTACCTTCGCACATAACGACAATTCTGTCGCTCATACGCAGGATCTCGGTCATTTCAGAGGAAATCATGATAATCGCCTTGCCTTCAGACGCCAGCTGGTTCATCAGCTTATAGATCTCGTTCTTCGCGCCTACGTCGATACCTCTTGTCGGCTCATCGAAAATGAGGATATCGCAGTTCCTTGTCAGCCACTTGGCGATAACGACTTTCTGCTGGTTACCTCCTGACAGGTTCACAACAAGCTGGTCAACGCTCGGCGTCTTGGTCGCGAGTGACTCTACATATTTCTGCGCGATCTCTTTCTCTTTCTTCTTGTCAATGAACGGTCCGTTTGAGAACTCGTCCAGGTCAGCCATTGTCGTATTCTCAGCGACCGACTTCTGTACAACGATACCATACCTCTTTCTGTCCTCAGACAGATAGCCGATCCCGCACTTAACCGCATCCTGCGGATTTCTGATCGTAACCTTCTGACCGTTGACATAGATATCACCGCTGTCGACCGGATCCGCGCCGAAGAGCGCTCTCGCCGTCTCAGTACGCCCTGCGCCCATCAGTCCGGAGAATCCGAGGATCTCGCCCTTGTGCAGTTCAAAGCTTACATCCTGCACCATCTTGCCCGCGTTAAGGTGCTCTACCTTGAGCACGACCGGAGCTCCCGGAGGCGTCATGTTCTTGGTCTTCGGATCTTCGTAGATCACACGTCCGACCATCATGTTGATGATATCATCCTTTGTGGAATCTTTTGTGATCAGAGTCCCTACATATGTACCGTCACGCATGACTGTCACGCGGTCCGTGATAACCTTGATCTCATCCATACGGTGGGAGATATAAACGATCCCAAGTCCCTGCGCCCTCAGGTCGCGGATGATCTTGAACAGCTCCTCGATCTCCGCCTCTGTCAGCGCTGCTGACGGCTCATCGAAGATAATGACTTTTGCCTCATGTGAGATTGCCTTCGCGATCTCGCACATCTGCTGCTTACCTACCGTCAGGCGGCTCATCGTCTCTGTCGGGTCGATATCGATATGCATCCTCTCAAAGAGCTTTTTCGCCTCTTCGTTCATTTTCTTATCATCAATACGGATGCCTTTTTTAAATTCTCTTCCGATGAAGATATTCTGGGCAACTGTCAGATGCCCCAGCATGTTCAGCTCCTGGTGCACAATAACGACGCCCGCATCCTGAGCCTCACGTGTATTGTGGAATTCCACTTCTTTTCCTTCATATGTAATTGTACCGGAATCTTTCTTATAGATACCTGTCAGCACCTTCATCAGCGTTGACTTGCCGGCACCGTTCTCTCCCATAAGCGCATGTACTTCACCTTTTCGGATTTCCAGGTCTACATGGTCCAGTGCATGAACACCGGGGAAAGATTTGTCGATTCCCTTCATTGTTAATATAACTTCGCCCATATTCTTTACCCTTGCCTTTCTCAATCACACTTACTGATTTCCATGTATCGTCTTTAGTTCTTTCTGCGTCTTGCCACAACGTCAGCGAATACTGCAACGATAACGATAAGTCCTGTGATGATCAGCTGAAGGTTCTTATCAAGACCGAGCGCCATGATCCCTTCCTGAAGGAGTGAGATGATGAACACGCCTATGATCGTACCACTGATCGATGCAAGTCCGCCTGCCATTGATGTTCCGCCCATTACGCAACCGGCGATTGCCTCGTTGTTGTATGTATCACCGTAACCCGGCTGAACTGTCGTATATGCGCCTACGAAGAAGATCGCTGAGATACCGACCAGGAGACCGCAGAGTACATATGCGGACATCTCCCATTTCTTTACATTAACACCGGAAAGCCTTACAGCTTCTTTGTTGCTTCCGAGAGAAAGGATATAACGT
>DWUV01000133.1 GCA_019120595.1 Candidatus Mediterraneibacter tabaqchaliae
AGGATATCCGCATAATCTTTTGCGGCTTTCATTTTATCCAGCCTGAAAAATTCGGCGGAATGTCCCTCAAACCCGGAGAGCCTTTCCGGATAGAGCAGCGCCGCGTCATCCGACGGGCTTCCGATCTGAAAAAGCTCCCTGACCTGCGTGTACAGTGCGCTTACATGTTCGATGGCGCCGGTATCGCTGAGCGCTACCTGGATCGCCTGCCCGTTTACCCGGGAGAACTCTTCCCGGATCCGTTCCACGCTCTTTTCCACTTTTTCGATATCGCGCTCCCCGATCAGGAACAGGACGTCCTTATTGATCGCCGTCTCCATGAGGATATTTTCCCCTCCATAGAGTTCTGAAAGCACATTTTCTATCACGAACTGCTCCAGCGCGTCAAACCTTGCCGCAGGATTGCGGAACCCGAGAAGGCTGACACTGTCTTTGTGCTCTCCCATTTTCCCGAGGAAAATATCATACTCCTTCCTGGAAGTCTCTCTGTTCAGCAGGATATTCCGGAAGACCTGCTCTTTCGCCAGGGGCAGGAGCTTTTTCACAGTGGTGTCATACTTCCGCTTCTCCAGCTTCTTCTTTTCGATCTCGTCTTTTACTTTTTCTATTACCGGGAGCATCCTCTCCTCATCGCACGGCTTGAGGATATAGTATTTGACCCCCATCTCCATTGCCTGGCTGGTGTATTCGTACTCCCCGTATCCGGACAGCACGATCACCTGGATATCCGGGAACTCTTCTTTCAGCTTCCGGATGAGCCCGATCCCGTCCATGACCGGCATCTTGATATCTGTCATCACGATGTCCGGATGCGTTTCCAGCACCTTCTCATATCCGGCCTGTCCGTTCCAGGCAGTGCCCGCGATCTCAATGCCATAAGTATTCCAGTCAATAAATTCCGCCATGCCCTCGCGTTCTATTTTTTCGTCGTCTACTATCAAAAGCTTATACATTCTCTCATTCCTCTGCCTTCTGTTTTGGGACGCGGATACGGATCGCGGTGCCCTTCCCCTCTTCGCTGTCAATGGTAAAGTCAAATTTATCATATGTAATGCGGAGCCTCTCATAGATATTCTTTATCCCGATCCCGTGCCCCTTTGGCTGTACCGTAAAATTCCGGACTTTTTCTAGCTCCTCTTTCCTGATGCCCGGCCCGGTGTCCTTCACTTCAAATAAAATGCTCTCTTCTTCCTCTGTCACAGTAATGTCAATGTAGCAGATCTCTGTCATAACGTCCGCGCCGTAAAAGATCGCGTTTTCCACCAGGGGCTGGAGCGTCATCCGGGGCATCACATACTCCCCGGGGCGCCCCACTGTCTTTACGCTGAATTCCGCACGGTCCTCATACCGGTACCTCTGGATCTCAATATAGCTCCTGACCATGTCGATCTCCTTTTCCACCGTCGTATACAGATTCTCGTCAAAGCTTGCCCGGAGCAGGGTTCCCAGCTCCACGATCATCTTCCCCGCGGCGTCGTTTTTCTTCGCCCGGATCATCCAGTGGATGGCATTCAGCGTATTATAGAGAAAATGCGGGTTGATCTGAGCCTGGAGCATCTTGTATTTTGTATCCTTCAGGAGGAGCTGTTTTTCATAATTCTCGTAGATCAGCGCATCGATCTTGTCCAGCATGACCTTGAATTCCCTTGTCAGGACGCCCACCTCGTCCTCGCGGTCCGTCTCCATTGGGATCAGCTTCGCGTTCTGGAAGTCTCCAGTCTCAACGACCTGCATGGACTGGGTCAGGGATTCCAGGGGCTTCGTGATGATCCCCGCGATCTTGCGGATCAGCAGGAGCAGGATAATAAACGCAACGGCAAAGCCAAACAGCGCCATATTCCGCACAGTCGTCACCTGTCCGTAAATATCCGAATACGGAAAAAAATTCGCATAGGTCCATCCCATATCAGAGGAGGTCAGCCAGCACATGAAATACCGCTGTCCCCCGTAGATCATGATCCTGTACCCCTGGCCGTCCCGATCCTGCGGGAGCGGCGGCGGATCCTCCTGGATATCCTGGTAGATCATAGTGTCATCTGTATATACAAAAAGCGCAGAGTGGTCCGCCTCCATCTGTTCCTTATTATTCGCGATGATCTTACCCACATCGCAGAAAAAGATCAGCGTCCCCAGGTCTTCGAGGCTGGCGTCGCTCCATCGGAGCACCTTCCTCCCGCAAAGGAGATAGCCGCAGTCCCTGGTCGGCCCGTACATGACCGCTTCCCCCTTCGACGCTTCCACAAGATCCATAAACCGGTCCATCTCATCCTCTGCGATATTCCACGGGCATCCCGCGGACTCCACCGAATTGCCGAAAGGGTCAATGTACCGCACTCCGTTGATCTCTGATTCTTCCGTATTCTGATACACCAGCTGCCATCGGAAATCCGTCATCGTCTGGCTGTACTCCAGCGTCCCCGGCCCCATCTCGCTCAGCCGTATCGCTGTCTCCTGTATCTCCGAGTCGATCGCCATCTCCCGGCTCCGCTTCTCTACATCCGTCAGCCCTTCCCTTACGTCCTGCACATAATAATCCAGCTCATGCAGCGAGTTCTCATACAGCCTTTTTTCAAACACCTCCATGCTGATCTGAAAAGCAGTGACAGCCACAACAAGAAAAATCCCTGCGAATCCGAAATACACAAGGAGCATTTTTCTTGTCAGGCTCATATTTTTATACTTTGTCATAAACTTCTCAGATATACGCATACTCTTTTCCCCCGCTCCCCGTTCTCTTTTCCCGCGGTCCATTTCTTCGGTCTTCCGCAGGTATCTTCATGTCTTTCGCAGACGTCTTCACTGCTGTCCGCTGACGATCCCCTCGATCAGCCTGGCCGCAGTCTCTGTATTCTCAGAATGCGACAGCACACACAGATACGCCGGAGAGTATCCCACATACTGATCCAGGAAGCTGTCCGGACATTTTGTAAGGTCGATCTGTCCGTCCGTCATATATCCGGCACAGCTGTCATAGGCATCGCCCAGGACTTCCTCCAGGTCAGCGAACGCTCCCTGCTGTGCGTATTCTTCATATACTTCCTTGCTGCAGACTGCCACATCCGCCTCGCCCGCAGTTGACAGAGAGACTCTCAGCTTCATGACGCTCTCTCCGGTGTCAGCAGACGTTGCGGTGAGGACAGTTTCCACATAGTCATGCTTCCCGCCGGTCCCGATGATGCCGAGGATCCCTTCCTCCAGCTCTTCGGCAGCCTCATCGCTGGAAAGCTCCGAATCCACGATCACCACCGTCAGCAGAGTGTCACGCATGGCATTGCTGACCATGACCGCCGCGGTGTATATGACGAGTATGACCGCCGCAAAAATGATCAGTACGGACTTATAATACTGCCAGAGATACTCCAGCCGTTCCCCGCCTTTCAGCCTCCGTATCGTCTCCCACTGTTTCTGCCATTTTTCCTTCCTTGTCAGGTCTGATTCATACTGTTGTTTTTCCATATCCATCACTCCGGTATATATCTCTTAAAGATCCTCCTGAAAATATGAGCGTTGATATAGCCTGCAATGCTGAACCCTGCGATCAGGTCAAAAAATGCGGCTGCAATAAACTGCCCGAAGAACAAAAACACCCACGGGAGCAGGCTGATGACCGCGATCAGGATCGTAAACGGCAGATGAGCCAGCGCCATAAGAAACGAATTCTTAAACACTTTCTTTGTACTGTTCTCAAAAAACGCCATGACCGGGAACATATAGCAGCTTCCCATGTATACAAAGACCGCGACCACACAGAACAGGATAAAGAGCGGGCGCGCTTCCTCGAGCCCCATCTTCGTACAGACGTAAAAATCGCAGCCGAGAACAGCCGCCACTGCCAGCAGGATCAGCGTCACCACAGTGGCCTGCTTAAAGTTCTCCTTAAATGCCTGAAAAAAGCTTCGGAACACATAAGACTCTTCATTTTTTATCATTTTCAGCGCCACCGTATAGAATGCAGTGGCAGCCGCTCCCGCCGTCACCACCGGGATGCTGCACACGATCCACAGCACATTCAGGATAACAAGGTCCGCGGCCTTTCCCAGCACCTGCGCCAGCTTGCCGTCTGCCGAAAATAATCCTCCCATAGTTTATTTCCTCCTACGTATATATCTCTGTTTTTGCTATCTTCGTCTATTCTACTTGAAAAAAACCGACTTTTCAATAAAAAAACCTGATTTCAAAAGCGTAAAAAACCGAGTAAAACAGCCCCACGGAATTTTTCCCGTGAGGCTGTCTGTTTTCAGATTTCTATGTTTCCTTCGTTCCTGCCCTTTTCTCTTTACAGATGGAGCAGCGCTTCCGCCAGCGCCAGGATCGTCAGTGACTGTCCGTACGCCATGGGCGCGATCAGGATATTTTTGTAGTGGTCCGCATCCATGCCCATGCCCGTACCGCCGGATACATTGAGCACAGTGCCGTCCTTGTCGATATTCTTCATGATGCCTTTGACTGCCTTTTCCGCGCACGGCAGATAAGAATCATCCAGGATGCCCATACGGATCCCTTTCATGATGCCGCATGCGATCGCCGCTGAACCGGACACTTCCTCATAGCTGTCCGCATCGTCCAGCACGGTGTGCCACAGGCCGCTCGGCGCCTGGAGTTTCTTCAGCGCTTTGACCTGTGCTTTGTATGTATCGATGATGATCGTCCTCACGCCCGGATTCAGCGTGCCCTTGAACATCTCCACATAGTCCAGGATGCCCAGGGTAAACCAGCTGTTGCCGCGGCACCAGAAGATCCCGCCGAAGTTGTCGTTCCTGTTGAAGGACCAGCCGTGATAGAACAGCCCGGTCTTCTTCTCGTAGAGGTATTTGATGTGCATGAGCACCTGGTGGATGCCCTCGTTGATCCACTCTTCATTCTGGTATTTCTGTCCCATCTTGTTCAGGAACAGCACGGTCATGAACAGGGTGTCGATCCACATCTCGCTCTCATTGAGGCGCACGCCCTGCCGGTCGCCGTTGGCGCTGGTCACATGCTGGAACCCGCCTTCCTTTGTCCTCGGGATGCAGTTCATCAGCCAGTCCGCCCAGTCAAGGCAGAGTTTCTCGAACTTCTCGTCGTGATAATACTCATTGAGCTCCGCCAGGGTAAGCAGCGGCGTCGTTGTATTGATATTCCTTGACGGAAGCCCCAGCTCCATGTTTTCCACAAACCAGTCATGCAGGAATTCTTTGTACTTCTCGTTCTTGTCATACTGCATGATCTTCAGCAGTCCGTACAGTCCCACTCCCTGCGGCCAGTCCCATTCCCTGATGCCGAAATCCCTGGCAAAAAAGCCGATCGCCTCCCCGCCTGATTCTTCCAGCTCTTTGGCATTGTCCGGACCGCCCAGGTTTAACAGCTTGTCCACTACAAGATCTAATTTTTTTCTCAGCTCTGACTCTTTGATATTCATCCGATCTCTCCTCCTTTTTCCTAACCGCATTATATCAGATAAAGTCCTGCCGAGGAACAGAATTACCCGAACACCGATCTGAAAAAAAACGACTTTTTTCAGGTTTTCCCACCTGAAATACCCGACATTCCGAAAAAACGGGATCCGGACTTCCCGCCGGAAATCCAGATCCCGTTTTTTGCTTATACTGTCTTTACCTTATACTGTCTCCAGGTCAAACCCGAAATACCTCACCGCATTATTATAGGAAATATCTCTTACGATCTTTCCGAGGACTTCCATATCTTTCGGGTACTCGCCATTCTCTACCCATCCGCCGATCAGGTCGCAGAGGATCCTGCGGAAATACTCATGCCGCGTATAGGAGAGGAAACTCCTGGAATCCGTCAGCATGCCCACAAAATTCCCCAGGCAGCCCAGGTTCGCGAGAGATGTCATCTGCTTCCTCATGCCGGTCTTATGGTCGTTGAACCACCATGCAGAGCCCTGCTGGATCTTCGCCGCCGCAGAGGAATCCTGGAAGCATCCGAGGATCGTGCCGATCGCCTCGTCGTCGTTGGGATTCAGGCTGTAGATGATCGTCTTCGGGAGCTCATCCATCCTATTCAGCGCATCCAGGAAATCCGCCATCTGTCCGGATGGCGCGTAGTTATTGATGCAGTCATACCCGGTGTCCGGTCCTAATTTTCCATACATGGAGCTGTTGTTGTCGCGCTTGCATCCATAATGGAGCTGCATCGCCCAGCCGAGGCGGCTGTACTCTCTGCCCGCGAACAGCATGAACGCGGTCTTGTATTTCAGCTCTTCTTCCTTTGTGACGGTCTCTCCTGCCAGGCGCTTTGCCACGATTCCTTCCACTTCCTCATCAGAAGCCGGCACGTACATCACATACTCCAGCGCATGATCCGAAGCCCTGCATCCCATCTCAGCGAAGAATGCCATCCTCTTTTTCAGCGCCTCTTTGATATCAGCGAATGTACGGATCTCCATTCCCGCTGCCTCTCCGAGCTTCTTAAGATAGTCCGCGAAATCCGGCTTCTCCACGTTCATCGCCTTGTCCGGGCGCCAGGCGGGGAGCACCTGTACGTCAAAGCTGTCGTCCTCTTTAATAACCTTATGCCACTCCAGGGAATCCGCCGGGTCATCTGTGGTGCACACGAGCGTAACTCCGGACTGGCGGATGATATTGCGCACGCTCATGGAATCCTCCGCAAGCTTCGCATTGCACAGGTTCCACACTTCCTCCGCGGTCTCTCCGTTCAGGACGCCGTGGTATCCGAAATATCTCTGAAGCTCCAGATGGCTCCAGTGGTACAGCGGGTTCCCGATCCCCCGCTCCAGCGTCTCCGCCCATTTCTGGAATTTCTCCCTGTCCGTGGCGTCTCCTGTGATATACTTCTCCTCCACGCCGTTAGAGCGCATGAGGCGCCATTTATAGTGGTCTCCGCCCAGCCATACCTGAGTGATGTTGTCAAATTTCCGGTCCTGCGCGATCTCCTTCGGGTCGATGTGGCAGTGGTAATCAAGGATCGGGGCTGTTTCCGCGTAGTCGTGGAACAGCTCTTTTGCAGTGTCCGTGCTGAGCAGGAAATCTTTGTCCATAAATTGTTTCATGATGATCGTTCTCCTTTTTTAATGAGTGTGGGGTTTACAGGATGCTGTATGACGCTTGCCCAGTTATGATGTCCGCACCTGGCGCATACAGTGCTATGAATACTTCAGCGGCTGTAAGCTCTTACACTCAGAGTGTAAGAGCTTACACGTAAAAAGTCAATATCTTTTTCCTGTATTTTCATGTAAGACATCCATATTTTGAAAGATTCTGCTTATCGATCAAAGTCTGCTGAACCGAATTCAGAGATATTTTTCTCTGAATTCGGTTCTCACCAGCGGGTTATCTTTTCTCCAGATTTGTCTCAATCTATTTTTCAGGTAATTTATCGAAACTTCTGAACAGTGTCTGCTTTCCAGCTGTTCGATGAGCCAGAGATATTTTACGACCTGTATGGCTTCCACAATATCCCGATTGGAGCTTTCTGTCAGATTTTGCCTGGACGCCTGCGGGGAAATACTGCTGTTTTTTATATTCACATAAAATCTAAAGTTTTCAAACATCAGCCACTCAATGTCCATTGGTCCTGCATTTATACGCACAGATCTGAACCAAAAATCTGAATTCGAAAGTAGCACTGTTTTTTCGATATGAAATGTAGATTCATATGGCACCGTTTCAATAAGATCTCTTTTCACCAAAAAATAAACTGATGACAGCTGACGTTTTTTTCCTGCCAATAAATTAATCCACTTTTTTGCATAATCATCATCAGAAATCCCCTTTGTTATATAATACATCTCAAAAGACATATTATAATATCTGACATCCGCCCATTTATAACGTCTGAGCCTCTTCAATTTTTTTCTCGATATAAAAGCGCTTTTCCAAATATTTTCATATAAACTGGATTCCAAACTGGATTGAATTTCATCCGTCATATTATAAAGCGATAAATATTCATTTGTTCTCTGGTGATTTTTTTCCGGAATCAGGCACCATACGCAATTATTCGGTATTTGATCAACATTTTTTATCTCATTATTTTTATACCCGTCAATCCGTATTCCTTTATTGGCAAAAGGAATTGATTTCACTATCCTGCCTCCTATTTCAATCCTGCCTGCTTCCAAGGCATCAAATATGGAATTATACTTAACGCCAGACTGGTTCCAAAGCTGTCTGTAACTGTCATTTTCATTAAAATAAACACAGCCTTCAATATCATACAGATAGCGCGACAAAACAATCTGGTAGTCAGATTTTTCTTTATTTTCTGCAAGGTATTCCTCATAATTCTGCTCTGTAATTTTATACTGCAGACTATTGGTCTCTTGATCAGAAAGCGTCAGTTTCCAGAAATTTTCATCTATATAGTTTTTCACAAAGAAAAGGACATCATCTAGAGATTCTTTACGCAAATACATTATTGTAAAATAAGGCATTGCATTTCGACTCTCCAAAAAATCCCTCTTCATTTTAATCTCTGTCCCGCTGAACTGTTTCTGCGCATATTCGTACTTTGTGATATATCGGTCCCCCTTCACCAGGTGCAGACGATATTCCACAGAATCTTCAAACCCGGAAGTCCTTACCCAGATTTCATCTGACAGCATAAACCCAGCCAGAAACCCAATCCCGAAAAATCCCATCGGCTTATATGCCAGATTCAGCTTTCTGTATTCCCTGGATCGGTAGTAGGAGACTCCGATATTCAGGAAAAAATTTCTGATCACATCGTCCGTCATCCCAATCCCGTTATCCCTGATGTACACATATTTATCATCTGTGCTCACGGTTATGCAAGGGATATACGGATCAAAAGCATCCTTTTTCTTCTGCTCCCGCTCTTTTCTGACCATACACGCATCGATCGCATTCTGAATGATCTCCCTCAGACCGACTGTCCGATCTCCGTAAAGATGTTCTCCCATAAACAATTCTGAAATAGCGGCAAAATCCATGGTAAACGTATGGTGCCAGATCTGGTAATCTCCCTGAGTGTGTATTTCTCTCTTTACGATATCGTTTTTTACTTTCAGTTCGGGGCCATTGCTGCGGCTTGTCCAGGCGATCGCATCCCTTAATTCCTTTTCAATCATATCAAGATGATTGAAAAGCGCTCTGTGCGCAGCTTCATCATCACAGATTCCATCCACACGATAAAATCCTTTCTCATCGATACGACAGTCTGTGATTGACAAATGTTTTTTCCAATGTTCCTGGCTGATTCCTCTCAGCATCAGGAAATTATACAGCGTATACGGAGCCCGGTTCCGGGACAGATCCATAGCATCCGCAAGCCGCAGCAGAATCGCACACAAAGCAGTATTCAGATTCATTCCATCTGCGCGCAGATCTGCCGGCAACCGTTCAATGTAAGAGATATCTTTCATATGGCTGGCACATATCGTCGGAAGATACTGATGAAAGATCAGATGATGCCGTCCAAAATTCAGCGGCTGTCCCACTTCATCACGAATCATATCGTTTTCGATAAAATATGCGCTCCTGTCCCCATGAGACTCGCGTATTTCCTCCAGTGGAGTCTCCTCATCCCCCAGTTTGACCATCCCGATATCATGCAGTAATGCCGTATAAATAAGGCACGAAATTTCTATCGCTGACAGCTGGGAAGGATCCAGCAGCTGCCCCATAAGATCGATCACATTGATACTGTGCTGCAGATCGTGCAAAGTAAAATTTCCCGCTGAAGCTCTGATTTCTCCCAACGCTGTTTTACAAACTTTTACACATTTCAGAATTTCACGTTCGGTCTCCCTTGCATAATTTCCCCACTCACCGTTTTCATCGGCTATCTTCTCCAAAGCCTTAAACAGTACCGGCGGGGTATGCCCGATCAATGTCTTTATATCTTCCAGCCAATTATTATCCGATTTTTTGCCCATCCTATTCATTCCTTTATTTCATCTTTTTTTGTATCTGCTTTATCGCTTTCCTGCATCCATTCACGGATCTGGTTCATAAAAATATTCTGTATCTCCCGGTTCGGGATAGCAAGCCGACGGAACTCTCCATCTGCCTTTCCCCTCTGTGGCAGATATCCTGTGGTAAAAAGTACGCTCCATACATTTTCCACCCTGCTGTACAGATCATTATAGGTCAGCTCTTCATTAATTTCTTTTGTGTCAGATTCGCCTGAGATCAGCCTCTCAATACTTTCTTTTTAAATCACTTTCTTTTTAAATCACTTTCCTTTTAAACCGTGATCTCAATCTGATTCTTTTCTATATCCACAATACAGCTTTCATAGTATCCGTCCCCCGTTGTGCGCGGGCCGCTCCAGGTCATTTACATACATCGCTATGTGCTCTATCCTCATAATATCTCCTCTCTCTGCGCCTGTTAAAAATCCGTTGTGCATCTCTTCACGAGCATACACTCCACCGGCACTTCCGCCGGAACCTTCTCCCCTTTGAGCAGGCACATCATATTGTCGATCGTGAGGTTGCACAGCTTTTCCGCCGTATTGTCTATAGTCGTCAGCTCCGGCTCACAGCACACGGAGTACTCGGAGTTATTGTACCCGATCACGCTCAGTTCTTCCGGGATCTTCAGGCCTTTCGCATTGGCATATTTCACTGCGCCCACGGCAAGCGCATCGTCCGTGGCAAAGACGCTGTCATATTCCAGCGCGCGCCTCGCCAGAAGGATATCCCTGACCAGATGGATCCGGTTCTCTGTAAGGAGCTTTAACTCCCCCAGCACGGGCAGCCCGTTTTCCCTGAGCGCCCGCTCATATCCCTCCATCTTCTGCGATACGCTGTACGAGCGGGAATCCGTCAGGAAGAGGATCCGCTTCCTCCCGGACCGGATCAGGCGGGACACCGCGTCATAAACCGCCTCTTCGTCCTTATTGTATACGGAATAGATATTTTCTCCGCTGATCTTGCCGTTGATCAGGAATACCGGGATCTTCTCCGCTGCCCTGCGGATATATTCCGCGGATGAGGCGTCATCGTCCCCATAGCCGGTATAGGTAGATCCCACCAGGATCAGGGCGTCGATCCGTTTCTTCATGATCAGGTCCACTGCCTCTTCCTTCTTCTGCTGTTCGTGCCCGCTGCAGTAGAGGATACAGTCATACCCGTATTCCTTCAGCCTGCGCTCGAGAAAAGAGACTGCACGCGCCATATACGCGTCCGCCACGTCCGGGCAGATGATCCCGATGATCTGCATGGAGTCAAGCCCCAGCCCGCGCGCGAACACATTCGGCGTATAATCATTTTCTTCCATGACAGAGAGTACTTTCTGCCGGGTCTGCTCGCTCACCCGCGGGCTACCGTTTACCACCCGCGATACCGTGGCAATGGATACTCCCGCCAGTTCTGCTATATCATAAATATTCATATCCTGATCTCCTCGTAGTCATAAGCACTGTGTTTGGTAACTGCTTACATTTATGTCCATTATAAAGAAATATCTCCCAGGAATCAACCGCCCGGATCCCAGAGATAAAGAGAACATGCTTTTCTCACCCGAATATCCTGATAACCGGACTGTTACAATACAATTTCTTTTACACAAAATCTCCCCTCCCTCTTGACTCTTCCCCAAAAATGAAGTACCTTGTATGTAAGCACTTACACAGCCGCATGTGAGCGGCAGAATGGAGAGTAAAATGAGAACATATTTACAGATCAATCCAAAAGACAATGTAGCAGTCGCCCTGGCTCCTTTAAGCGCTGGTACTGCGATCGAACCGGACGGGATTTCCCTGACTCTTGCCGAAGATATCCCCCAGGGACACAAGTTCGCCCTGAAACAGATCCCTGAGGACGGACAGGTCATCAAATACGGCTGTCCCATCGGCATCGCCAAAGAGGAGATCCTGCCCGGGCAGTGGGTACATATCCATAATATCAAAACCGGGCTGGGCGACCTTCTGACCTACACCTACGACCGGAAGGTCACGGAGACTGCGCCCACGGAAGAGCGGTTCTTCCAGGGCTTCCGCAGGGCCGACGGACGCGCTGCCGTGCGCAACGAGCTCTGGATCATCCCTACCGTGGGCTGCGTCAACAACATTGCCACAGCCATTGAGAAGAAGGCGCAGTCCCTGGTTACCGGCACGGTCGAAGCTGTCGCCGCCTTTCCCCATCCTTACGGATGCTCCCAGATGGGCGACGACCAGGAGCACACCCGCCAGGTCCTCGCAGACCTGATCAACCATCCGAACGCAGGCGGTGTGCTCGTCCTGGGGCTCGGCTGCGAGAACAGCGGGATCGATGTGCTGAAAAATTACATCGGCGACTATGATCCGAACCGGGTGAAATTCCTCGTCTGTCAGGAATCTGAGGACGAGATCAGCGATGCCATGGACCTCCTGAAAGAGCTCGCCGCATACGCCGGACAGTTCCACAGGGAGCCCATCTCCTGCTCTGAGCTTGTCATCGGCATGAAATGCGGCGGCAGCGACGGTCTCTCCGGCATCACGGCGAACCCGACTGTGGGAGCTTTCTCAGACCTGCTCATCTCCAAGGGCGGCACTACCATCCTTACAGAAGTCCCGGAGATGTTCGGCGCTGAGACCCAGCTGATGGACCGCTGTGAAAACGAGGAGCTCTTCCATCAGACCGTGGACCTGATCAATGATTTCAAAGAATATTTCACAAGCCACGGTCAGACGATCTACGAAAACCCGTCTCCCGGCAATAAAAAAGGCGGGATCTCCACCCTGGAGGACAAATCCATGGGCTGCACCCAGAAATCCGGCACCGCGCCGGTCCGCGGCGTCTTGGCCTATGGGGAACGGGTAAAAGAAAAAGGGCTGAACCTTTTAAGCGCTCCCGGCAATGACCTGGTTGCCTCTACGGCGCTGGCAGCGGCAGGAGCCCATATCGTACTCTTTACGACCGGAAGGGGCACCCCCTTTGCCTCCCCTGTACCGACCGTAAAGATCTCTACGAACAACCGCCTCTATGAGAAAAAACAGAATTGGATCGACTTCAACTGCGGTACGCTCGTGGAGGGCGGCACACTGACAGAATTAAGGGACCGTTTCTTTGACTACATCATCCGTGTTGCCTCCGGCGAACAGGTGAAATCAGAGAAAGCCGGATTCCACGACATGGCGATCTTCAAACAGGGCGTCACCCTGTAGGAGCGGATTGCCCAAGCGGCATCAGCGGGCAAAAAACAATACCGGAGGAAACAACACATGAATATGAAATCCGTTTTAATGATCGGACAGTCCAATATGGCGGGAAGGGGATTCCTCAGCGATGTTCCCGCTATATATAACGAAAATATCCAGATGCTCCGAAACGGCAGATGGCAGATGATGGCGGAGCCTGTCAACTACGACAAACCGGTTGCCGGAGCGAGCCTTGCCGGTTCATTTGCCGCGATGTGGGCAATGGAGCACCCCTGTGAGAAGATCGGGCTGATCCCCTGCGCGGAAGGCGGCAGCTCCATTGACGAATGGCATCCCACGGGCACACTCTTTAAACACGCGGTGAGCGAGGTCCGTTTCGCCATGGAAGAGAGCGAACTCATTGCCATCCTGTGGCACCAGGGGGAAAACGACAGCTTCGGCGGCTGTCACAGGACTTACTATGATAAATTAAAGCAGATCGTGGATACACTGCGGGATGAGCTGGGTCTGCCTGACATCCCCTTCATCCTCGGCGGTCTGGGGGATTTCCTTGAGCATGCGCGCCTGGGTGCGGACTGCCGGGAATACCGGGAGATCAACCGTGAACTCCAAAGGTTTGCAGCGGAGCAGGACAATTGCTTCTTTGCGACTGCTGAGGGACTCACTGCGAATCCTGACATGCTACATTTCAACGCGGGATCCCAGAGGAAGCTTGGCGTGCGCTTCTATAAAGCCTTTTCCGCAAAAACAGACGTCCTGCATCCGCTGGAAAATGAGGACGAACTGCTTGACCAGTGCATTAACAGCAGGTCTTACAGCCAGAATGAAAAAATGTATGCGCTCATGTTCCGGTTCGCGACCGGCGGGATTTCTTATGAAGAGACCCTGGAGCAGATGGAGAAACTAAGAAAGGGAGATACTGAGAAATGAAAACGATCAATGATGTAATTGAGAAAAAATATGGGAACTATCCGGAAAAAGTACTCCAGTTCGGCGAGGGAAACTTCCTCCGCGCATTCGTGGACTGGATGATCGACAAGGCAAACCGGGACGGCATTTACCAGGGCAGCATCGTACTCTGCCAGCCCATCGCGCAGGGACTCAAAGACATGATCAACGCACAGGACGGCGTATATACCCTCGCCATGCGCGGCGCGGAAAACGGGCAGCCCGTGGAGAAGATCGAAGTCATCACCTCTGTATCACGGTGCATCAATCCCTATGAAAACTATGAGGACCTGATGGAGATTGCCCGCAGCGCGGACCTGGAAGTCGTGGTGTCCAATACCACCGAAGCGGGGATCGCCTACCATGCAGGCGATCAGCTGACTGACCGCCCGCCTGTATCCTTTCCGGCGAAAGTGACCGCATTCCTGTATGAACGTTACAAAGCATTCCACGGCGACCCGGAGAAAGGCCTTCTCTTCCTCCCCGTAGAGCTCATCGACAATAACGGAGCGGAATTAAAGCGCATTGTCCTCCAATACGCGCAGGAATGGGAGCTGGGTCAAGAGTTCACCGACTGGGTCAATACAGCCAATGCGTTTACCAGCACTCTGGTAGACCGCATCGTCACCGGATATCCCAGGGACGAAGTCTCTTACTTCGAGGAAAAGCTGGGCTATAAAGACAACATCATCGACACAAGCGAACTCTTTAACCTCTGGGTCATTGAAGGGGACGAAAAGTGGGCTGACAAACTCCCTGTCCATAAGACCGATGCCAATGTCATCTGGACAGACGATGTCAAGCCGTACAAAAAACGGAAAGTGCGCATCTTAAACGGCGCCCATACATCCACGGTCCTCGCCGCGTACCTGGCCGGATTTGACATCGTGGGGGATTTTATGAAAGATGACACAGTCCGCACCTTTATGAACAACGTGATCTATCAGGAAGTCATCCCCACGCTGGACCTTCCGAAAGAGGAGCTGGAGTCCTTTGCCGCTGCGGTCAACGACCGCTTCGCGAATCCGTATATCAAGCACAAGCTGCTGGATATCGCCCTCAACTCCTGCTCCAAGTTCAACGCCAGATGCCTGCCTTCTCTCCTGGGATATGTTGAGGAAAAGGGCGTGCTTCCGAAATGCCTGACCTTCTCCCTCGCAGCATTCATCAAGTTCTACCAGGGAGAATGGAAAGACGGCGTGTATACGGGCACGAGAAAAGACGGCACACAGTACCCGCTCAGGGATGATGAGTCCGTGATCCGCTTCTTCGCTGACGCCTGGTCTGAAAATGACGCTGAGGGCACAGCAGCGGCAGTCCTCTCAAACAAAGACTTCTGGAGCGGGAAAGACCTGACAGAAGTGCCTGGGCTCAAAGACGCGGTCGCAGGGTATTTAAAAGAAATGGAAGAAAAAGAGATCAAAGAGATCATGGCTGAGCTTATCCGATAAGCAGGCAGGAAAAGAAAACAGGCAGATGCCGGGACTCACACTCCCGGGTCTGCTTTTTCTCTGTCCTTTTTATGGCGCTGTCCTGACTTCCGTGCTATAATATTTCCATACTATGGCGTCCGGACCCGAACCGGATGGTTCCGCGTTTCCTGCCCATCCTGCACGGAAACGCAGGATCCGCGATCCGCCAAACATATCCGGAGGCATCATCATGCACAGAAAAAAAGTCCTTGTGACCGGCTCTTCCCGCGGCATCGGGCGCGCCTGCGCCCTCGCTTTCGCGCAGGCCGGATATCACGTTTTCATAAACTGCCGGAACTCCCTGGACAGGCTGAACGCTCTCGAAAGAGAGATCCTCAATCTCGGCGGGACCTGCACCAAGGTGCCCGGAGACGTCGGAAACCCGGATGAAGTCCGCCGTATCTTCCGCGTGATCTCAGAGGCCGGAGCTTCACCAGCCACGGATGATCCGGGCGTACCTGGCGGTCTGGATATACCTGACGGGCTCGACGTTCTGGTCAACAATGCCGGGATTTCCCATTTCGGTCTCCTGAGCGATATGTCAGACGAAGAATGGCGGACCGTGATGGATACAAATCTTTCTTCCGCTTTCTACTGCTGCCGGGAGGCGCTTCCCTATATGGTAACCAGAAAGCAGGGGCGGATCATCAATATTTCCTCTATGTGGGGAGTTGCGGGGGCTTCCTGCGAGGCAGCCTACTCCGCGTCAAAGGCCGGGCTCAACGGTCTGACCCAGGCGCTGGCAAAGGAGCTTGCCCCGAGCAATGTCCAGGTGAACGCCATAGCCTGCGGCGTGATCGACACAGAGATGAATGCCCGGCTGGATGAAGAAGAGCGGAACGCCCTGAGAGAAGAGATCCCCGCCGGACGTTTCGGCACTCCCGAAGAGGCGGCAAAGCTCGCCCTCATGCTCGCCGAAGCCCCCGGATATCTCACCGGACAGATCATCCGCATGGACGGCGGCCTGATCTGAGGCACTTTACCATCAGCGCTAATATGAGATCGATCAAATTTATATAGGAGAATACTTATGATAGATGTAAATGACCTGACAAAGATTTCAAAAGACTGCTCCCTCACGGAGTTTGTCGGTACGACTGTCCTGGACACGATCGGGCTTGTCATCCCGGGCATTGATGCCTCCCTGCTGGAATGGATGGATCTGAAAAAATCCTATAAAAGCCTGGGGCTGATCAGCTCCCGGACCGGAGCCGCCGGACAGATCAACGCGGCGGACGAGGCAGTCAAGTCTACCAATACCGAAATCGTATCCATTGAGCTTCCCCGCGACACAAAGGGCTGGGGCGGACACGGATGCTTCATCATCATCGGCGGGGACAATGTCTCTGACGTGCGCAGGGCAGTGGAGATCGCACTGGAATATATAGAGAAATACGTCGGAGAACTGTACATCAGCCAGGCAGGTCACCTGGAATTCACCTACTCCGCCAATGCGGACACAGCCCTTCACATGGCGTTCGATGCGCCCATCGGAAGACCCTTCGGCTTCTTCTGCGGCTCTCCCGCTGCCATCGGCCTGGTCATGGCAGACCTGGCGGTCAAGTCTTCTCCGGTGGAAGTCATCAAATACATGACCCCGGACAACGGGACAAGCCACTCAAACGAAGTCATCGTCGCAGTGACCGGGGATGCATCCGCGGTAAAGAACTCCGTGCTCACAGCAAGAGAAGTCGGGCTGCAGCTGCTCG
Source organism: Candidatus Mediterraneibacter tabaqchaliae (assembly GCA_019120595.1). GTDB lineage: Bacteria > Bacillota > Clostridia > Lachnospirales > Lachnospiraceae > Mediterraneibacter > Mediterraneibacter tabaqchaliae. Next base: position 17,198 of record DWUV01000133.1, read on the forward strand.
TGGCAATGGGGAGCTGGCCGGAGACACCGTCAAAGCCCTACTTATTCTGATCCTGAAATCTGTATTTGTGGGGGAGCCATCCTGTTGGCAAAACGTACGAAAACAGTGAAGCGCATGTGTCGGGGACGTATTCAGCGCGGAGATATGGCTGGCATCGGCTCCGCTCCATGAGGCAGGAAAAACTACGAAATCAGGGGACACGCTAAAAGCAGGGATCAGAAGAGAGGAACTCGGCTCCTCCTCAGACACCCTCTCTTCTGACCCCAACGCGT
>DWUV01000002.1 GCA_019120595.1 Candidatus Mediterraneibacter tabaqchaliae
CCGGACGGACCTACCAGGGCGATGGATTTTCCGGCAGGGATCTCAATGGATACATGGGACAGGACCGGGGTATCGTCATCGCTGTAATGGAAGGATACGTCTTCATAGCAGACGCGCCCCTTTACATTTTCCAGAGGCCGGGCGTCAGGGGCATCCTCGATTTCCGGCTCTGTCTCCATGACATCCAGGAAGCGTCGGAATCCGGCGAGTCCTTTCTGCATCATTTCAATGAGCTCTACGAGGATCTGGATCGGACTGATGAAGATACCGATATAAAGGGCGTACATGGCGAGATCGCCGGCGTTCATAAGACCTTTGGCGATCAGGTACCCGCCGAATACCAGTGTGACAAGATACATCATGCCCTGGAAAAACAGGTTCCATCCCATAAAACTGCCCATGCAGTTGTAGTTGTTTTTCTTTGAGATCAGGAATGCGTGGTTGCTCTTCCTGAATTTTTCCCTCTCGATCTCCTCATTGGCAAAGGACTGGACTACGCGGATGCCTGCCAGCGTATCCTGGAGGCTGGAGTTTACATCCCCGATCTTCCGGCGGTTTTCCATAAAAGTCTCCTGCATCCGCTGGTTCTGGCGGAAGGAGAAGAGGAACATGCAGAGCACCAGCGCGACGAGCGGAAGGGCGAGTCTCCAATTGATCAGGAAGAGAAAGACAAAGGAGCCGGCGATCTTCACCACGGAGATGAACAGATTTTCCGGGCCGTGGTGGGCGAACTCAGCGATGTCAAACAGATCGGACACGAGCTTGCTCATCATCTGGCCGGAGTTGTTCCTGCTGTAATAGGAGAAAGAGAGCTTTTCATAGTGGTCAAACAGCTGCTGGCGCATATCCCTCTCCATGTGCGCGCCCATCATGTGTCCCTGGTAGCTCACATAATATTTGCACAGGCTCTGGATGACGTACATGACGAGAAGTCCTGCCGCGAGGATGGGCAGGGCGCTCAGGATGGCAGCGCTGTCCTTTGTGAAAAGCGTGTTTGTCATAGTGCGCAGGATCTGAGGATACGCCAGATCCGCTAAACTGATAAAAGCGGCGCAGATCAGGTCAATAAAAAAGACCGTCTTATACGGCGCGTAATAGCTGATAAATTTTCTGAGTGTGTGCATGAAAACTCTCCTTTCTTAATGACAACAACAATATTAGCACATGATTTTCTGCTTGACAAGAATGCCGGGGGTGTAATAAGGTAGGGACTGATGCAGACAGGGAGAAGAATGGGAGAGAATATATGAAGATTTATCTTGCCCCACTGGAGGGGATCACAGGGTGGATATTCCGCAGCGCGGTCCATGAGTGCTTCGGAGGGTTTGACAAATATTTCGTGCCCTTTATCAGGCCGAACCAGATGGGACATTTCAGCGCCAGGGAGAAGAAGGACATCCTCCCGGAACATAATAAAGGGATGCGGACAGTGCCGCAGATCCTTACCAACAGGGCGGATGATTTTCTCCGCACGGCGGAGAAGCTGAAAGACTACGGGTATGAGGAGGTCAACCTGAACCTGGGGTGTCCGTCAAAGACGGTGGTGACAAAGGGCCGGGGCGCCGGATTTCTCGCTGATACTGAGAGTCTGGAACGGTTCCTGGGAGAGATCTTTGACAGATGTCCCATCAGGATCTCGCTTAAGACAAGGCTTGGGATGGAGGACGCATCTGAGTTTGCGGCTCTGATGGAGATCTATAACAAGTATCCGGCGGAAGAGCTGATCATCCATCCGAGAGTACAGAAGGATTTCTATAAAAATACGCCGGATCTTGGAGCATTTGCCGCGGCGGCGGACAGCAGCAGGACTCCGGTATGCTATAATGGGGATATTTTCTCCGTGGAAGACTTTGAGCGGTTGAAAGAGCGTTTTCCGGAGACGGACAGGATCATGACAGGGCGGGGCGTCCTGAAGGATCCGGCCCTGGCGAGGAGGCTCCGGGGCGGGAGAGGAGCGGACAAGGCGGAGCTGCGCCGCTTCCATGATCTTCTGTATGCAGGATACTGCGGGGAAATGTCAGGGGACAGGACGATCCTGTATAAGATGAAGGAGCTGTGGACGTACCTTGCTCCATTGTTTACTGATTCGAAAAAATATGCGAAGAAGATCAAAAAAGCAGAGAAATGTGCTGTGTATGAACAGATTATAGATGAACTATTTTCGGAGACAGAAGTTCAGCCATGAGGGAAACCTCATGGCTGAAAGCATTTCTATTCCTGCTGTCTTTTCAGGGCGGCTTCCACAAATCCTTTGAACAGCGGGTGCGGCCGGTTCGGTCTGGATTTTAGCTCAGGATGTGCCTGGGTGGCGATAAACCACGGATGGGACGGGATCTCGATCATCTCGACAATGCGGTTGTCAGGAGAGATGCCGCACAGTGACATGCCGTGGCTTTCCAGATCTTCGCGATAGTCGTTGTTTACCTCGTATCTGTGGCGGTGGCGTTCGCTGATCTCCTTTTTCCCGTACAGGCGGGCAGCCAGGGATCCGTCCTTTAATACACACGGATAGGCGCCGAGGCGGAGTGTGCCCCCGATATCTTCCACGCCGATCTGATCCTCCATGATGTGGATGACCGGGTGGGTCGTGTCAGGCTTTAACTCCATGCTGTGAGCGTCATTGTAGCCGAGCACATCCCGGGCGAATTCTACGATCGCAAGCTGCATCCCGAGGCATAGGCCGAGGAAGGGGACGCCGTGGGTGCGGGCATAGCGGATCGCTTCGATCTTGCCGTCGACCCCGCGGTGGCCGAACCCACCGGGGACGAGGATGCCGCTTACATCGGAGAAGATCTCATCTGCGTTTTCCGCGGTTACTTTTTCAGAATCCACCCATTTGATGTTCACCGTTGTGTGGGAATAGATCCCGCCGTGTTTCAGCGCTTCCACGACACTGATATAGGCATCGTGGAGCTGGATGTATTTCCCTACAAGGGCGACCGTCACTTCCTGTGTCGGATGTTTCAGCTTGTCTACCATTTCAGTCCAGTCTTTCAGGTCCGGTTCCGGGCAGTCCAGGCAGAGACACTCGCAGACCACCTGCGCCAGGCGCTCCTTTTCCATGGCAAGGGGAGCTTCGTAAAGGTATTCCACATCCAGGTTCTGGAGTACATGGCTTGCGGGAAGGTTGCAGAACAGGGAAATCTTGTCCTTCATGTCAGAGGTCAGCGGATACTCGGAGCGGCATACGATGATATCCGGCTGGATGCCCATGCCCTGGAGCTCTTTTACGCTTGCCTGGGTCGGTTTCGTCTTCATCTCCTGTGATGCGCGGAGATAGGGGATGAGCGTCACATGGATGAGGATGACATTCTCCCGCCCTTTTTCGTGCTGGAACTGGCGGATGGATTCAAGGAAAGGCTGGCTTTCGATATCTCCCACAGTGCCGCCCACCTCAATGATGGCGATCTCCGTATCTTCTGCCGCGGGATTGCGGTAGAAGCGGCTTTTGATCTCATTGGTAATGTGTGGGATGACCTGGACCGTGCCTCCGCCGAAGTCTCCGCGCCGTTCTTTCTGGAGCACAGACCAGTAGATCTTCCCGGTCGTGACGTTGGAATTCTTTGTCAGGCTCTCATCGATGAAACGTTCATAATGTCCCAGGTCCAGGTCTGTCTCAGCCCCGTCGTCTGTGACGAACACTTCCCCGTGCTGGACCGGGTTCATTGTGCCGGGGTCGATATTGATGTAAGGGTCAAACTTCTGCATGGTCACAGTGTATCCCCTTGCCTTCAAAAGCCGTCCCAGGGAAGCAGCTGTGATCCCTTTCCCCAGTCCGGATACAACGCCGCCTGTTACAAATACATATTTTACTGCCATTGTACATGCCTCCTGTGTGTGATATTATTGAAACTTTCCCTTAAAAAAGAGTACAGCCTGACTATGGGAAGGAAGCCGCTCCGTTGCGGTCCCGTATCCCATGATAGTCAGACTGTAATATGACTTAAAAAATACCTTATTAGTATATACCTGAAAACAGGAAAATACAATCTTTTTTAAAAGATCGTGTGCTCGTATACTGCCTCGCATGTGAGCTGTACGCCCAGCTTCTTGAAGATCTTGATATCCACATCAGAGAGCATGACCGAGGTGTGCGCCTGGCAGCCGTCCAGCTTCGGGAGCTGGGAGAGGGCGAGCCTTGCGTCCGGGCTGGCCGCCGCGCTGGCAGAGAGCGCGATCAGCACTTCGTCTGTATGCAGGCGCGGGTTTTTGCTCTTCAGGTAATCGACTTTCAGCTTCTGGATCGGCTCGATGGACTCCGGGGAAATGATGTGGAGGCTGTGGTCCAGTCCGGCCAGCTCCTTTAATACATTGAGGAGAAGGGCAGCGGAGGCACCGAGCAGGTTCGTGGTCTTGCCGGTGATGATCCTTCCGTCTTCAAGCTCCAGGGCAGCGGCAGGACCTCCGGTCTCTCTGGCGCGCTCCAGCGCTTTGACAGCCACGGCGCGGTCAGCGACCGTGATCCCTGCCATGTTCATGAGCAGTTCGATCTTCTGCGCTTCCTTGTCAGACGCGTCTCCCTTAACGAGGGAATTCAGTGCCGCGTAATAACGGCGGATGATCTCCTGTTTGGAAGCTTCCCTGCAGGCCTCGTCGTCACAGATACAGTTCCCGGCCATGTTCACGCCCATATCTGTCGGGGATTTGTACGGGCTCTCGCCGTAGATCTTCTCAAAGATCGTATTGAGCACCGGGAAGATCTCAACGTCTCTGTTATAGTTGACCGTTGTCTCGCCGTATGCCTCCAGGTGGAACGGGTCGATCATATTTACGTCATTCAGATCCGCCGTCGCCGCCTCGTAGGCAAGGTTGACCGGGTGTTTGAGCGGGAGGTTCCAGATGGGGAAGGTCTCAAATTTCGCATAGCCCGCATGGATCCCTCTTTTGTGCTCGTGGTAGAGCTGTGAGAGACAGGTCGCCATCTTTCCGCTTCCGGGGCCCGGTGCAGTCACGATCACAAGCGGACGGGTCGTGCGGATATAGTCGTTTTTCCCGTATCCCTCGTCGCTGATGATGAGAGGGACATTTGAAGGATACCCTGGGATCACATAGTGCAGATACACCGGGATATCCAGCTTCTCCAGCCTGTTTTTGAACAGGAGCGCGCTTTCCTGGCCGGAAAACTGGGTGATCGTCACGCTTCCCACATAGAGCCCCTGCTCCCGGTAGGTGTCGATCAGGCGGAGCACGTCTGTGTCATAGGTGATGCCCAGGTCGCCGCGGATCTTATTCTTTTCGATATCCTTCGCGCTGATCACGATCACGATCTCCGCCTGGGCGCTCAGCTCTTTTAAAAGGCGCAGCTTGCTGTCCGGTGCAAAGCCCGGGAGCACGCGGGATGCGTGATAGTCGTCGAACAGCTTGCCGCCGAATTCGAGGTAAAGCTTATTGTCGAATTTGTTGATCCGGCTGCGGATGTGCTCAGACTGCATTTTCAAGTACTTTTCATTGTCAAAACCGATTCTCATTTTTCATTCCCCACTTATCTAGTTTCTCTGTTTGGTATATATGACAGACCTCGGGCGGACCCGCCGGATGGCACGGTATGTTCATCGGACAGCAGGCCGCCAAGAGGACATATTTCGTACCCAGTATACTATAAAAAGTCATGGTTTTACAATATTTTCATAATGTTTTTATTGATTTATGCAAAACCTGTACTTATAATGGTAATAGCTGATTTTAGGAGGAAAAGAATGGATAACCAGAATAATAAGAATAATCCTAAAAATAACCGGCAGGGCTGGGGGGTCATCCTCATTACAACCCTGCTGGTCACTTTTATGGTATTGGGATTTTATTCTCTGATGCGCGGCACAGGCCCTGAGGAGATCAGTTATGATAAGTTCCTGGAGCTGGTCGACGATAAAAAGGTAGAGGAAGTCCGGCTGGGCAGCAGCCGCATCTACATCGTCCTTACCGATGAGGCAAGGATCGAGGAGGCGAAGGAACGGGCGGAGAAACAGCAGCAGAACGGCGGGATCCAGGGGATGATGGGACAGTTCCAGGATCAGTTCCTCAGCCAGTTCCAGAACCAGGAGCAGAGCCAGAGCCGGGAAGATGAGGATGATGATACAGAGAAATCTCCGGATTATTATACGGGATATGTCGATGACTATACGCTGGCGCAGAAACTCGATGACGCCGGAGTGGAATTTAAGGGCGAGGTCCCGGATACGATGGGGCAGATGTTCTTCGAGCTGTTTGTGACCATCCTTCTGCCCCTGGGACTGACGGCGCTTCTGCTGTTTTATGTCATGAAACGGATGACAAAGGGAAGCGGCATGATGGGCATCGGAAAGAGCAATGCCAAGATGTATATGGAGAAGGAGACCGGCGTGACCTTCCAGGATGTGGCCGGGGAGGATGAGGCAAAGGAATCCCTGCAGGAAGTGGTCGATTTCCTGCATAATCCGGGCAAATACAGCGGTATCGGAGCAAAGCTGCCCAAGGGCGCGCTCCTCGTGGGACCGCCGGGAACCGGAAAGACGCTGCTCGCAAAGGCGGTGGCAGGCGAGGCGAAGGTACCGTTCTTCTCTCTGTCCGGTTCCGCGTTTGTAGAGATGTATGTGGGTGTGGGCGCTTCCCGTGTGCGAGACCTGTTCAAGCAGGCGCAGCAGATGGCGCCGTGCATCGTATTTATCGATGAGATCGATGCCATCGGAAAGACCCGTGACACGGCCATGGGCGGCAATGACGAGAGAGAACAGACCCTGAACCAGCTCCTTGCCGAGATGGACGGATTTGACACGAACAAAGGACTCCTCATCCTGGCGGCGACGAACCGTCCGGAGATCCTGGATCCGGCGCTTCTGAGACCGGGACGGTTTGACCGGCGGATCATCGTGGATAAGCCGGATCTGAAAGGGCGCATCGATATCCTGAAAGTACATGCAAAAGACGTCCGGATGGATGAAAGCGTGGACCTGGAAGCCATCGCGCTCGCCACATCCGGAGCGGTTGGCTCGGATCTGGCGAATATGATCAATGAGGCTGCCATCAACGCGGTAAAACACGGACGCCAGGTGGTCAGCCAGAAAGATCTTTTCGAGGCAGTGGAAGTCGTCCTTGTGGGAAAAGAGAAAAAAGACCGCATCATGAGCAAAGAGGAGAGGAGGATCGTCTCCTATCACGAGGTCGGACACGCCCTTGTGACAGCGCTCCAGAAAAATACAGAACCAGTCCAGAAGATCACGATCGTGCCCAGGACAATGGGTGCTCTTGGGTATGTGATGCAGACTCCGGAAGAAGAGAAGTTCTTAAATACGAAAAAAGAACTGGAGGCAATGATCGTAGTCACCCTGGGAGGACGCGCGGCGGAAGAGCTGGTGTTTGACACTGTGACCACGGGCGCTGCAAATGATATCGAGCAGGCCACAAAGATCGCCCGCGCCATGATCACCCAGTACGGGATGTCAGACCGTTTCGGCCTGATGGGGCTCGAGTCCATCCAGAATAAATATCTGGACGGAAGGGCAGTGTTAAACTGCGGCGAGGCAACAGCAGGAGAGATCGATGAAGAAGTCATGAAAATGCTGAAGGCCGCTTACGCAGAGGCAAAGAGACTGCTCGGAGAGAACAGGGAAGCCCTGGATAAGATCGCCGCCTTCCTGATCGAAAGAGAGACGATCACAGGCAAAGAATTCATGAAGATATTCCGCGAGGTAAAAGGAATACCAGAGCCGGAAGAAAACGAAACACAAAAACCCGAAGAAAAAGAAGGAAGGATCTCAATGAAGCAAGAGTGAGATCTGGATCTGCCGGGGACCTCCCGATCGGATGCGCGCAGAAAACCATCCCCTTTGCTGCACCTTTTGCGGCGGACGGGGATGGTTTTCGGGCTTCTATCCAATACATAGACTCCGCCCGCAAATCCAGATTATGCCGTTTTGATGCTTCCGTTATGTATGCTATACTATGTGCAGCTGGGTATTTACCAGAGATCTGTATATGAAACAGGAGGGGAATAAGTTGATCAGAATTCTTACAGTTGAGGATGAGAGGGCAATCTCCAACCTGATCCGGATGAGCCTGGAAAAAGCAGGGTATTCCTGCACATGTGCGTATGACGGGGCGGAGGCGGCTGAATTGCTGGAGCACAGCAGATATGACCTGATCCTTCTGGATATCATGCTCCCGGAGATTGACGGGTTTGAGCTGATGGAGTACATCCGGCCGACGGAGATCCCGGTTATCTTCATTACAGCGAAAGCCCGGGTGGAAGATAAAGTAAAGGGGCTGCGGCTGGGCGCGGAGGATTATATCGTCAAGCCGTTTGATACCGCGGAACTGCTGGCGCGGGTGGATGTAGTGCTCCGCCGTTATCACAAGGATCAGGCGGTGTTTGAAGCAGGCGGGCTTGTGATCGACACATGTTCCATGCAGGTGAAAAAAGACGGAAAAGAGATAAAGCTGACGAAAAAGGAATATGACCTTCTGCTCCTTTTTGTGCAGAATCCGGGAAGAGCGTTATACCGCGATACGATCTATGAGCATGTGTGGGGCGGCGAATACCAGTTCGGGAGCAAAACGGTTGACCTGCATGTCCAGCGGCTCCGCAGGAAGACAGGATGGGATGGTATCTTAAAGGCTGTGAATAAGGTGGGGTACAGGCTGGAGGTGTAGGATGAAATTCCGGGTAAAGGTTACGCTGTGCATGATCGGCCTGATGTCAGTTTTGTTCGGCATAGGGGGAAGCCTGCTTCTGAATGTTTCCTTTGACCGGGCGGTTGACAGGGAGAGGGAAGAATTATACAGCGTTTACCAGATGGTTTCGGGGACGCTCCGGGTGATAGGAGACATCAATGGAAGCCTGACCTATGAGGATATATCGGATACAATATTTAAAACCACGGGACAGGATGAGGGATTATGGGAAATGATCCGGTTCAGGGAGGGCGGGGAGCGGCTGATCTATGAGGACGGAGACACAAGCCTTACTGCATCCGGACAGATGCCGGAGAAAGGGACCTGTGACATCCGCCGGCAGACGCAGGGAGAAAGAGAACTCCTTTTTTTGTCCGGGGCGCTCCTGACAGATGCGGGGAAAGTGCGCCTTGATATGGCGAGGGACGTGACAGAGCTTTATGAGGAGCGTCAGGGCTGGCACCGCATTTATCAGGGAGTGTTTATCCTGATGGTGATCCTGTGCGCGCTGATGTCATACAGTACGGCCCTGCTCCTGACAGGAAATCTGGAAAAGCTTTCAGGCACAGTGAGAAAGATCGCAGATGGAGATCTGTCCAGCAGGGCAGATACAGGTTCAGGAGATGAGTTCGGGCAGCTTGGGATGGATTTTAACAGGATGGCAGACCATCTCGAGGAAACGATCCGGGGCCTGAATGACGAGGTGGAGAGGCAGGAACGGTTTATCGGAGATTTCTCCCATGAGCTGAAGACGCCAATGACATCGATCATCGGATACGGGGATCTGATCCGAAGCGGGATGCTGGATGGGAGCGAAGCGGCAGAGGCAGGAGATTATATTGTAAGTGAAGGGAAAAGGCTGGAAATCCTGTCGATGAAGCTGCTGGATATGATCATGGCAAAAAACAGGCCGCCTGTATTTGTAAGGACATCGCCGGCGGAACTGGTCAGGCGGCTGGCGGAAAAGACAGCGCCTGCATACGGGGAAAGAGGGATTGCCCTGGAGGTCAGGACAGAGCAGGGGGAACTCCTGCTGGAGCCGGACCTGGTCTACTGCCTGCTCCGGAATCTCGTGGAAAACGCTGCCAATGCGATGCCGGATACCGGAGGAGATATCCGTATCACAGAGAGGATACGGGACGGGAAATGTTTTATTTTCGTAAGGGATAATGGGAGAGGCATCCCGGAAGATTCCCTGGCGCACCTGACGGAAGCGTTTTACCGGGTGGACAGATCGCGGTCGCGCAGGGCAGGCGGAGCCGGGCTGGGGCTTTCTCTGTGCCGGGAGATCGCAGAAGCCCACGGGGGATGTATCCGTTTTAAGAGCAGGCTGGGAAAAGGTACAGTGGTGATGGCTGTACTGAAAGGAGAAAGAAATGAACAACCGGGATAAGATCCTTCCGGCTGTCGTGCTGTTCCTCACAGTGGCCGGTTTTTTCCTCCCCGGGATGACAGCATGCCTGTCAGATATGAGAACAGGACAGGAGACGGTCTCGGTCAGGGATGAGGAAAGAGAGATCCCTCTGGCAGGCGGGGAAAGTGTTTTTGACATTTTAGGGGCTGCCGGAAAGCTGAAAGAATCCGTGACGCTCAGGAGCGGGGATGCTATGGACGAAAAAAGTGCGGAAACAGAGTCCGCAGAGATCCTGGGGATGCTGGCCCGGTACGGGCTGGCAGAACAGCCGGGACAGGGACAGTGGCTGATCACGCCGGTGCTGGTGTCCGATATCGAAGGCAGGGAAGCGTCAAGAGTGTTCTGGGACTGTGTGTGGTATCTGGGATCCCGGGAGACAGATCCTTATAAGATAGAACTCTACCTGGATGATGAGAGCGGGTATCTGATGTCATTTACAGTCTATCCCGGGCAGGGATATCCGGGGGAAAACCCGGAAGCGACAGTGGAAAGTATGAAAGCATTCCTGAATGAGTATTATCCGCTTTCCGGAGAAGCGGGATTTCAATACCGGGAGACGCTGTCAGGAAATGAATTTATCTTTACAGTCTCAGAGGGCGGAGACAGCGCTTATGGATTCCGGTTCCTGATTATGGAAAACGGGCAGATCGTTTTTAATATGTAGGGAGTATGTAATGCTGTTCTGAGGGGTTCTGATGTTGTTCTGAGGGTTTCTGATGCTGTTTTGATGGGTTTCTGATGCTGAAAATATGAGAGCTTCGTTTAAAATGGTCTGTGCGGGCAGATTGCGCCGCAAATTGTTTTAAGCGGAGATAAATGCCATATGGAACAGAAGAACATTCAGAAAAAAACAGACAGGCGGAAAAAAATGATCGTGGGATCAGCAGTGGCGGCTGGGATACTGGCAGGAGCATACTTTGGCATGGCGATATATTTCTGTTTTCATTTCCTTCCGGGGACAAAGATAAACGGGATGGACTGCTCAATGAAAACAGCCGAAGGATTCCAGCATGAACTGGAAAAATCAGTGGAAGATTATACGCTGACGGTCACTGCTCCGGGGGCGCTGGTACAGCCCGGAGTGTGCGGGGAAAATGAGGGAAATACAGGGACGGCGGAAGGCGGTCAGTGCGGAGAAAAAGCAGGATACAGCCGTGTCATAAGCGGAAGGGAGATCGACCTGGAACTTGCTTCTGAGGATCAGGCTCAAAGTATACTGGAGATGCAGGATGTACTGGCATGGCCGTCCGCGTTTTTCAGAGAGACAGAAAAAGAAGCAGTGTTTTCCGTTGCTTACAATGAGCTGAAACTGGAACAGCGGATCAGGGAACTGGATCTCATACCTTCCGGTTCAACGGAAGCGGTGTCAGCACATCCGGTATTTGACGGCGGAGCGTTTGTCATTCAGCCGGAAGTTTACGGAGTGCTGTCTGATAAAGCGGAAAAGAAGATCAGGCAGTGCATCGCAGACCTGACGCCGGAACTGGACCTGATGGAAGAACAATGCCTGAAGATCCCGGATTTCTCTTCCGATTCCCCGGAGGTGGAAAAGGCATGTGAAGCCATGAATCAATACTGTAAGGCAAGGATCGTCTACACAATGGGGCAGGAAGTGACAGTGGACGCGGAGCTTATTTCGGGCTGGCTGACCTGCGATGGGGACATGAACGTCAGCCTGAACGAGGAGGCAGTGGGAGAATGGGTAAACAGTTTGGCAGAGCAGTCTGATACGCTGGGCACGGCGAGGAGTATCACTTCCCCCTCCGGGAAGAACGCAGAGGTCTCCGGAGGGACATACGGATGGGTGATCGATACAGCGGCAGAGACCGCGGCCCTGACAGAAAATATAAAAAAGGCAGAGAGTGTATCAAGGGAACCTGTTTACAGGCAGAGGGCAGCATCCCGGTCTGCCCAGGACTGGGGCGTTACCTATGTGGAAGTGGATCTTACGGCACAGCATATGTGGTATGTAAAAGACGGTTCAGTACAGCTTGAGAGCGATGTGGTGACAGGGGAACCGGTGACCGGGATGGAGACTCCGCAGGGGGTGTACAGCATACTATATACGCAGAGAGACGCAGTTCTCATCGGAGAGACTGATCCAAAGACCGGAGAGCCCATATATCGCACAAAGGTGAGGTATTGGATGCCGTTTACCCAGCAGGGGCACGGTTTCCACGATGCAGACTGGCAGAGCGCGTTCGGCGGGAATGTGTACACCTATTCCGGATCGCACGGATGCGTCAATATGCCCGTAGATAAGGCGGGAGAGCTGTACAGTATGCTGGAAACAGGGACACCGGTGGTCATACACTATTAAATCTGGATTTGTGGGGGAGCCTTCCTTGTGAATATGACGTCCGAAAACCGCCGGTTTGTTGCAACGTTTTCGCGGCGAACGGGGATATGGCTCAGGTTCCGGCTCCGTAATCTGGGAAAGACGTAAAAGGGAGAAAGCATGGCTAAAAGCAATTGTCCGGCGGAAGATTCGGCTCCGCCTCAGGCATCCGCCGGACAATTAACGCCACG
>DWUV01000134.1 GCA_019120595.1 Candidatus Mediterraneibacter tabaqchaliae
GCCTCGTCGATGACCGGCGCCCCGGTCCCTTCAGTATGGAACCGGAACATCTCTGACTTATCCACTTTATTTCCGCTGACACAGCCGGTCCGGTCTGCTTTTTTCAGCATGGCTTCGTCTACAATGTTCACAGTCAGCGCTTTTGTCTCTTTGATCCCCTGATTGGTGTAATGGGGTTTCGCAAGGCTGACCATGATCCGGTCATGCCCGATGATCCCCACATGCCCCACCAGGACATAATTCGGCTTTCCGTGTACCATGGTTCCCACTACCACAAGCGGTGTAGGGTAAAGCGCAAGGCTTTTTCCGATATTTTTCTTCATGTTCTTTACTTCCTCCTAATTTTATTTTCTGCTTCCGGCCTTTCGGAAACTGCCTTCTCTTTCGCCGAGGGGATTTTTCTGCCCGGTCTAAGGAGTATCACGGACAGATAATGTGCGATCCGGAGAACTGTACGGCGGATCCCAGAGCTCCTGTCCATCCCAAACATCTGCCGAAACCGTGACACTATCATTCCCCAGTGGAGTCCCAGGTGAAACGCCATCAGCACAAAGCCCCAATAGCAGGCAGCCATGTGGACCAGCCTTGCTGTTCCCATCCCGCCATTGATGGGCAAAAATGCGAATACATGCCTGGACATAGTAATGCCGCTTACCATCAGACAGATCATCACCACAAAGAGCACCAGATCCACTGCACTCGTCAGTATACGGATCCTGGTATATTTCCCCCGGAACAGATTCTGATGCCAGGCAGCATTCAGCACGTGGTGGGCCAGAAAGAGCACAAGCATGAATGCGCCTGCCCACTCATGAGCTGTTTCTCCCCATAGCTGATACCCCATCAAAAACAAAAGCGTCAGTGTCATCAGGATATCCACCGCAAGTTTTGATTTTGATTTCTTCTTCATTTTTTTCTTCCCATTATCCATTACTTATCTGCCTTCCTCTCCGGCGGGAAATTTTGCTCCAACCATTCCTGCACTATATGGGGCAGTCTTTCACCGCTGTTTTCCAATACATAAAGACTGTTCTTCATGTCCGTTCCCGGGCATCTGCCTCTCACAGCCTGTTCCATCCCCTTATCTTCTCCTCCGCAATGACTGAAAAAAGGAAGGATCACTTTCCCTGTCATATCACTTTTATCCAGCCAGGCTTCCAGGGGCGGGGCAATCGTTCCGCACCAGTTGGGCGAACCGGCAAAAACAATGTCATATGCGCCGGCGCTTTCTGTTATGGGAAGCAGCGCAGGCAGCTTTCCAGATCTGTTTTCCTCTCTCACCTGCTTCAAAAGACATTCAAAATCTGCCGGATAAGGCTGTCTTGGATAGATCTGGCTTAATCTGCCGCCTGTCTGTTTCTGGATTTCTTCTGCAATCCTGCGGGTTTTTCCTGAATAAGAATAGTACACGATCAAAATATTTTCTTTCATATATGTATTCATCCTTTATCTCTTATTTTTTCAGTGCCTGCTTAGCAAATCTGCCTTTTTATTTATTATCCCCTGCTTTCTTTATCCTGTCTAATACCTGTCTGCTATGAAAAACCATACCTTCCCTGAATACTAAAAATGGCTGTGACATCAGATCCGACGCTGATGTCACAGCCATTTTCAGTATTCTTGTATTGTCTGTACAAAAAGTGATGCTGCCTGAGAAAACAGATGATTCTTCTTCCACAGGATCACACTCCTTGTCGTATGTTCCGGCAGGATCCGGCGAAAACAAAGGTCGGGATCCGCATGTATGGATAGTGCGCCGTCCAGACAGACCGCACAGCCCATCCCGGCTTCTACCAGCAATGCGGCGTTGGAAAGGAGATTGTAATAAGCCGGAATATCCAGATGTTTTTCCTCACACTGCATCCAGTGGAGAACCTCATTTTTTGCATTCTCTCTCCCCGGCATGATCAGAGGATACTGCCTGATCTCCTCCACGGTTATATTTTCCTTTTCTGCAAGTTCATGGTCCTTTCTCAAAAGGAGTCCCCAGGTTTCTTTCTGGGGAAGCCTCACGTATTCAAATTTTGCAGTATCGATCGGCTCCAGAACAAGCCCCAGATCCAGCAGACCACGCTCAAGCATCTCCTTGATATTGTCTGCCATGCCATTATAAAGATCAAACTGGACATTCGGGTATCTCTCACGAAATTCTTTCATGTAAGCAGCCAGCGCCCGGCCTCCTACCGCTTCTGCCGCGCCGATCCTGACAGTTCCGCAGACGACATCTTTCCGGTCTTTAAATGTATGTTCCAGCTTGTCCGAGAGTTCCACGATCATTTCCGCCTGCTGTTTAAATAGAAATCCTTCATCTGTCAATGTCACCGACCGTTTCCCCCCGGATCAGCAGCGCTGTTCCCAATTCGTCTTCCAGCTCCATGAGCTGGCGGCTTAAAGTCGGCTGGGTAATATGAAGAATATCCGCAGCCCTTGTAATATTTCCTTCATCTGCTACTGTCAAAAAATATTTCAGCACACGCAGTTCCATATCAATCGCCTCCGATCACATCTTCCGTAAAGCAGTCGTCTTATGATTCTGTCCGATCAATAGAATTATATCATCATCGTGCCGCAGCAGCAATTTACAATACTTTTCCCGAGTCTCTTTGCAGACTTTTTTTATATTGATCGCCATTTTATTTTCCAATCCTTTTTCCGGCCAGATATGCCTCTGTCATCGCTTTTGTTCCAATCACCTCGCCCTTTTTCCAGACATATGCTCCCCATATGGTCTGTCTCACACGGTTGCCCAGATTTTCTAGGATCTCTTGCAGCTCTTCAGCATTTCTTTTCAGACCGTTCTTCCCATCATGGCCGGTTACGATCACATATGCATCCTTACCGCCTAATCCCTGCCATTTGGGAAGAAGCCGGTCAATCATTACTTTCATCTGACCGCTCATAGTCAGAAAATATGTAGGAGAGGCAAGAAGAAGCACATCAGACACTTCTGCTTTCTCAAGAATTTCTGCCATATCATCTTTCTGGACGCATGCCCCTGTTTTGAAACAGGCATAGCACGCCCTGCACGGAGCAATTTTTTTCTCGCGGAGAGATATCTTCTCCACCTGATGTCCCGCTTCTTCTGCGCCCCGGATAAACTCATCACATAATAGGTCTGAATTTCCTTTTGCCCGCGGACTTCCATTGATCACCAATACTCTCATTTCATTCATCTCCTGTGTCTGCGAGATCGATCACAATGGTTCCTGTCATTTCCCCGATCAGTTCTGTTCCTGATACTGCCTGTCCAAGTTCAAATAACGAGGGATTTGCATCATAATCGTTATAAAACATAACGACATCGCCCCACGGCGAATAATATGCCAAAGTTCCGGCACCCCCTTCTGCTGTTGGCGTATCAGTAGTGTCCAGCCCCTGTTCGGGATAAAAGATTTTTTCGTTCGTACTGTAATCTTCTACTTCCACTGTAATCGGAAGCTGTTCGCAAAGTGATGCAGCAGCAGGGCTGTCATTAAGTTCATAAACCACCGTATTCTCTCCAAACTGTACTGAAATTCTCTGCAATTCCGTTACCTCCTCACTTTCTCCGGCAATCTCTCCCGCCCATTTCTGAATTTCCTGCTGAGAGGATGAAGCTTCTTCTTCATAGCAGTCAAAGATATTTTCTGATATCACTGCGCCCGGCGCAGCTTCTGTGATCAATTCCACACTCTCTGCCAGTCCTCCGGTTCCGTGGGAACAGAATAAATATACCTGTTTGCCTGACAGGTCATTTTCTTCCAGGAACGTCAGAAGAGGCATGGGAACGCCATACCACCAGTTCGGATATCCCAGGAATACAGTATCATACTCTTCAATATTCTCTACATTTTCAACGAGTTCGGGCCTTGCATCCTCTGCATGTTCTTCATTTGCACGGTCAAGGCATTCATCCCAGTCGCTGGGATATGGATCTGTCACCCGGATGGAAAACAGATCTCCCCCTGTTTTCTCCTGCACCCAGCCCGCCAGCTGCTGAACGTTTCCCGGTGAGATCACACTGGGAGAACTTACGGCATCCACATCATCGTCCAACACTGCATTGTCCGCCCAGGAAAAGTATGCTACAAGGATATTTTCTGGTTCTTCCAAAACAGAACTGCTTTGACCGGTCTGTGTTTCTGGATTTTCCTGCGGTTCCATCTGTGTTTCTGTCTGATCATCGCTGCCTGAAAGACTGCTGCATCCCACCAGAGCAATACTGAACAACAAAAATACACCTAAAAATTTTTTCTTCATAATATCCCACATTCCTTTCGCTGTGCTCAGGCACAGATCTTTCTTCTCTCTTACTACTGCTTTTGTTATAAATTTTAAAAGGAATGTTCTTGTCTGACAAATACCTATATCCTATCATTCTATATTGGTGAAAAGCATAGTGAGCTTTTACCGGCAAGCAATGCATCTTTACGTAAAGAAGCCCGACAGTAAAATTTACTATCGGGCAACATACCGGAACCCTTACTTACTATAATTACTCTGAAATCCGGTAATGTGTATTTCGTCCTTTTCCTTCCTGAATGATCTGTCCATTGCCGATCATCTTTTTCAATAACCGCCCGGATGTTGACTGGCTGATCCCCAGCTCCTCCTGAACTTCCTTTCTTGTAAATGCACCCTGCCTTTTCGCCAGAGAAATGATCATTTCTTCCTGATCCTCCTCTGCCGGCTTGTTAACAGGCGACTTCGTCGTCTCGGTCCGAACATTCAAATTCGGAAGTATGATCTTAAAAGCATTTTCAGAAGTTTCAATCTCAGGCTTTTTCCCTGTTTCCGCGTAAACCTCCCTTATTTTCCGCATCTCGGTTCCGTATGCTTCGATCAACTCCAGACGATAAAATATATTGGCCAGTTTTACATTTCGGCACACGGAAATCCCCATCATCACATCGTTCAAGGTAACTCCGCTTAAGAGCCCTCCAATGGAAGTAAACTCGATCCGGTCTGCATAAAGACTCACAAAGCTGCTGGCGCGGTAGGAATATTCACGATGGATAAGCAGGTTCAAAAGTCAGCTCCTGTTTAAAGATCTCATATCCTCGAAATGATCCCCGTCCGTTTCCTTGATCATCCGACGGATTGCCGTATTAGTCGCCAGTACAGAGGAATACCCCTGCCGGACATAAACTCCTTCCGAACGCAAGCCCTTTTGCTATATAATAAGGACGTTCCGTTCCCTGCTGGATATCGACTGCAACGATCTGCTTTCCATCCTCATTTAACGTCTCATAATGTAAGAACATCGTCAGATCCGGCTTTATCGCATCCCGGACCATATTTCTGACCTGCAGGGCAGCTCCGTTCGGATCATCCAGACCAATAACCGTTCCATCGTCCTGAACACCAATATATAATTTCCTGCCTTCGCAATTTGCAAACGTTATAATTTTTTTATATCATCTACCACAACAGATTTTAATTCCACTTTTTCACTTTCCTTAAAAACCCTCTTCTCTCCCTCCCAAAACTATTCTACCCACATTCTAACCTTTCTAACCATTCTTGTAAATTATTGGTTAGATAATTGGTTAGAATAGCCAACGCAATTCCGGTTCATTTTTGGGTTAACAATCAAATGCCTGCTTTTCTCAGCAAACGGTTTATTTTGTCCCCAAGGGGCATGTTTCAAAGTCCAAGACCGATGGTCTTGGACTCTCGCGCCAGATGGACATGCAAGCATGTCCGCCTGACTCATTGCCCGCGGGAATAAATAAAACCCGTAAACGTTGAATTTACGGGCTTTGTGAGCTCCCCCTGTTGGACTTGAACCAACGACACTTCGGTTAACAGCCGAATGCTCTACCGACTGAGCTAAGGAGGATTATTATGAGGTTTGCACAAATTTCAAACCTGTTTTTTGTTTATCCTGCCCTCGCT
>DWUV01000135.1 GCA_019120595.1 Candidatus Mediterraneibacter tabaqchaliae
TTGTCCGGCGGATGCCTGAGGCGGAGCCGAATCTTCCGCCGGACAATTGCTTTTAGCCATGCTTTCTCCCTTTTACGTCTTTCCCAGATTACGGAGCCGGAACCTGAGCCATATCCCCGTCCGCCGCGAAACCGTCTGCATCACATCGACGGTTTTCGGACGGTATATTTGAAGGAAGGCTCCCCCACAAATCCAGATTTCTCTAGCAGAGAGGATATTTCTCCGTGAGTTCTGCCGCCATCTTCCTCGCAGCCTCGACATTCTCCTCCCCGTCGATCACCATTGCGATGATCTCCGCGATCTTGTCCATGTCGTCCTCTTTCATCCCTCTTGTCGTCACTGCGGGCGTGCCAAGCCTTACGCCGCTTGTGACAAACGGAGAACGGGGATCGTTCGGGATCGTATTTTTATTGCAGGTGATATGCGCGTCGTCAAGACGTTTCTCAAGCTCTTTTCCGCTGACATTCTTCTCTGTCAGGTCCACAAGCATGAGATGGTTATCCGTGTCGCCGGATACGATCCTGATGCCTCGTTTTTTCAGCCCTTCGCAGAGCGCTTTTGCATTTTTCACGACCTGTGCCTGGTATTCTTTGAACTCCGGCTGGAGCGCTTCCTTGAAGCAGACAGCCTTTGCGGCGATCACATGCATGAGCGGGCCGCCCTGGATGCCCGGGAATACGGCTTTGTTAAAGTTGAACTTCTCATTCATTTCATTGCTGGAGAGGATCATGCCGCCGCGCGGTCCTCTCAGTGTCTTATGCGTGGTCGTTGTCGTCACATGCGCGTACGGGATCGGGCTGGGATGGAGTCCCGCCGCCACGAGTCCGGCGATGTGCGCCATATCGACCATCAGATACGCGCCGACTTCGTCAGCGATCTCGCGGAAACGCTTGAAATCGATCGTGCGCGCGTAAGCGCTGGCGCCGGCAACGATCATTTTCGGTCTGCACTCCTTCGCGATCTTCAGCACATTGTCATAATCGATCACGCCTTCGTCATTGACGCCATACGGTACGACATTGAAATACTTTCCGGACATATTGACCGGCGAGCCGTGTGTCAGATGGCCGCCGTGGTCCAGGTTCATACCCATAAAAGTGTCTCCCGGCTCAAGCATCGCGAAAAACACTGCCATGTTCGCCTGGGCGCCTGAGTGCGGCTGGACATTCGCATACTCGCAGCCGAACAGCTCCTTCGCGCGCTCTCTCGCCAGGTCTTCCGCCATATCCACGCACTGGCATCCGCCGTAGTATCTTTTCCCCGGATAGCCTTCTGCATACTTATTTGTAAGCGGGCTTCCCATCGCTGCCATCACTGCCTTACTCACCCAGTTCTCGGACGCGATCAGCTCGATATGGGAATTCTGCCTCTCCATCTCAGCTTTGATCACATCTGCGATCTCTGGGTCTGCGTTCCTGATTTCATCAAAGTCGTACATTCTGATTGTCCTCCGTTTATTTTATTATTTTCTGCTGCAAAAACATATTTCTGCCATTATAGCACAGCTTCCGCCGCTTCGTCTATGCATGATTTCACATCTGTCCCGCCTCATCTGTCTCATCTGTCCTTCCTGCATGCTCTGCACTTTCCGGCCGCCCGGACCGCGCCTTGCGCGTTACACCAGGTCAAACAGCGAGATCTGGTTGCTCTGGGGCAGATTGCCGAACAGCCCCAGGTCCGCCATCAGGTCGATGACCGTCTTGCTGACTTTTGTCCTCTGCCGGAAGTCATCCAGCGACAGATACGGTCCGTCCTTGGAAGCCTCCTCCACCGCCTCGGCAGCCTTGTCGCCCATCCCTTCGATACTTGCCAGGGACGGCATGAGCTTCCCGTCCACGATCTGGAACATCTTCGCCTTCGCGCGGTAGATATCGATGGGGGTAAACTCAAACCCTCTCGCGTACATCTCCTGGACGATCTTCATATCCTTCATGACGTCCTGCTCTTTCTTGCTCAGGCTGTCGCTCCGCTTTTTATAGTCCTGGATGTAATAGTTCAGTTTTTCTTTCCCCTGGCACATGATCTCATAGGAGAACGCATCCGCGCGGATGCTGAAATACGCCGCGTAGTAGGCAAGGGGATAATTGATCTTGCAGTAAGCGATGCGGTAGGCCATCATCACATATGCCGCTGCATGCGCCTTCGGGAACATGTAGCTGATCTTCTTACACGACCAGATATACCAGTCCGGCACATCCTGGGCTTTCATCGCTTCTTCCCATTCCGGCTTCAGCCCTTTTCCCTTTCGCACGCTCTCCATGATCGTAAATGCGAGGGCGCTTTCCACGCCTTTGTTGATCAGGTAGATCATGATATCATCCCTGGTACAGATCGCGGTAGAAATGGTCGCCTTACCGGACTTTACCAGCTCCTGCGCGTTGCCGAGCCACACGTTCGTCCCGTGGGACAGTCCGGAGATACGGATCAGGTCAGAAAGAGTCTGGGGCTTTGTATCTTCCACCATCTGGATAACAAAGTCTGTCCCGAACTCCGGGATGCCAAGGCAGCCCAGCTTACAGCCGTCGATATCCTCCGGCTTGATCCCCAGTACGTCCGTACCGTGGAAGAGCTCGATCACCTTATCATCGTCCAGTGGGATCTCCGTGGCCACGAAGGGATGCTCCGCATTGTATTCATTCTCCATGGCATCTGATGTGATATAATCCTCCAGCGTACGGATCATCGTCGGATCATCGTGTCCCAGGATGTCCAGCTTCAGAAGGTTGTGGTCAATGGAGTGATAGTCAAAGTGGGTCGTAATGATCCCGCACTCCATATCATTGGCAGGATGCTGCACCGGCGTGAACTCATTGATGCTGTGTCCGTGGGGAAGTACGACGATACCTCCCGGATGCTGCCCCGTACTGCGCCGGATGCCCGTGCACCCTTCTGTGATGCGCTCGATCTCGCACCTGCGCTTTCTCTGCTCATGCTCTTCGTAATAATTCTTCACAAAGCCGTACGCAGTCTTGTCCGCCAGGGTGCCGATCGTCCCCGCCTTAAACGTATGTCCCTCGCCGAAGAGCACTTCCGTGTATTTGTGGGCCTTTGCCTGATAGTCCCCGGAGAAGTTCAGGTCGATATCCGGCTCCTTGTCCCCCTTAAACCCGAGGAATGTCTCAAACGGGATATCAAAGCCGGCCTTCACGAGCGGTTCCCCGCACACCGGGCAGTTCTTATCCGGCATATCAAAGCCGCAGCCCCCGGCGAACGCCCTCACCTCATCTGATTCAAAGTCGCTGTAATGGCATTTGCTGCAGTAATAATGCGGGCTCAGCGGATTCACTTCCGTGATCCCCGCCATGGTCGCCACAAAGGACGAGCCGACAGATCCCCTCGACCCTACCAGATATCCGTCCGCATTGGATTTCCACACGAGCTTCTGGGCGATGATATACATGACCGCATACCCGTTGGAGATGATGGAGTTCAGCTCCTTTTCCAGACGCGACGACACCTGCACCGGGAGATCTTCGCCATACATTTCGTGCGCCCTGCGGTAACAGATATCCCTCAGCTCCTGATCGGAATTTTCGATGACCGGCGGGCACTTGTTGGGGTTGACCGGGGAGATCTTTTCCACCATCCGGGCGATCTTCACCGGATTGTCGATCACGATCTCCCGCGCTTTTGCCGCGCCCAGGTAGGAAAACTCATCCAGCATCTCCTCCGTCGTCCTGAGAAAGAGGGGCGGCTGGGTGTCTGCATCGTCAAACCCTTTTCCGGCCATGATGATGCGGCGGTAAACCTCATCCTCAGGATCGAGGAAATGTACGTCACACGTCGCCACAACAGGTTTTCCGAATTTTTCTCCCAGCTCCACGATCTCCCGGTTGATATTCTTCAGATCCTCGTCTGAAGTTACATCCGGCGTGCGGTCGCTCTCGATCATGAACCGGTTATTTCCCAGGGGCTGGATCTCATAGTAATCATAAAAATCAGCCAGCCTGGCGATCTGTTCGGAAGAGCGCTTCTCAAGCACCGCCTGGTACAACTCGCCCGCCTCGCAGGCACTTCCGATCAGGAGCCCTTCCCTGTGTTCGTTGAGCAGGCTCTTCGGGATCCTGGGCCTCCTCGCATAATAGGTCAGATGAGACTCTGTAATAAGCTGGTACAGGTTATATCTCCCGATATCATTCTTCGCCAGGATAATGATATGGTGGGTCGGCATCTTGCGGATCGCATTGACATTGCGGTCGCCATACCGGTTCACTTCTTTTAAGGTGGTAATATGGTCTTTTTTGAGCATTTCCACGAATTTCACGAAGATCTCCGCCGTGGCCCCGGCGTCATCCACTGCCCGGTGATGGTTTTCCAGCGAGATATTCAGAGCCTTTGCCACGATATTCAGTTTATACTTGGACAGAGTGGGAAGGAGCACCCGCGCCAGCGCCACAGTGTCCACATAGACAAACCGGTCATCCAGCCCCAGATCCCTGCAGTTCTGCCCGATAAATCCCACGTCGAACCCGGCATTGTGGGCCACCAGCACACCGTCCCCCACGAACACGAGGAACTGCGGGAGCACGGTCTCAATATTCGGGGAATCCATGACCATCTCATCCGTGATGCCGGTCAGGTTTGTGATCTCAAAAGGGATCGGGCGCTCCGGGTTCACAAAGGTGCTGAACCGATCCACGATCTCCCCGTTCACCACTTTGACCGCCCCGATCTCGATGATCTTATCGCGGATCGAGCTGAAGCCCGTGGTCTCGATATCGAACACGATATAAGTATCGTCCAGGGACTGTTCCCCCGCATTGACCGCGATCTCTGTCAGGTCGTCCACCACGTATCCTTCCACACCGTAAATGATCTTAAACGGATCGTCTTTATCCAGTGTCTCTATGTAATGATTCGCCTCCGGGAATGCCTGCGCCACCCCGTGGTCTGTGATGGCGATGGCAGGATGTCCCCAGTCATGGGCGCGCTTTACGATATTTTTCACATCAGACACGCCGTCCATATCACTCATCTTCGTATGGCAGTGGAGCTCTGCCCTTTTCAGCGGGCTCAGGTCCTTCCTTGACACTGTAAAATCCCCGATCTTCTTTATCCCCGCGATGGAACCGATGGTCAGCTCGCCGTCGAATTTGTCGATCGTGGTGACGCCTTTGATCTTGACGAAAGCGCCTTTTTTGAGTTCTCCCAGGATTTCCGGGAGCTGGTCATTGCGGGCAAACATTTTCACAGTGATCGTATCCGTAAAATCCGTGACCGAAAAGATGATGATGGTCTTTTCATTGCGGATCTCTCTTGTCTCAAAGCTGATGATCTTCCCGTGGAAGGTGATCTCTCCCATCTCTGTGACCACCTGGTCCAGGGTAATTGGCTCATCGTCAAAGTTCCTTCCGTAGATCAGATTCGGATCGTCTCCTGTCTTGACCGGTCGGTAGAAGTCCTTTTTCTTAAATCCGCCTTTTCCAAACCCTTTCTTTCCTTTTTCCGATGTACCTGTACTTCGTGTCTGTCCTTTCCCTTCCCCCGCGCTGCTGCCGTGTCCGGCGGATGGCGAGGCTGAGGCCTTCTCTTTCACATCAGAAGACGCTCCTTCTTTCACGGTTTTCGTCTGTTCTGCTTCCGGCGTCTCTCCCCGCTGTCTTGCCCGGCGTTCGAAGATGGCATTGATCTCCTGCTGGATCCTCTGCTCGTCATACTCCCGGGTCCCTGTACCGGAAGGCTCCCGGTAAGAGATGCGGATATCCGCTTTCATATGGAAGCGTTCTGCAAACATCTTTTCCAGATAAGACAGGATCTCTTCCCTGCGCCCCTCTGATACGATGGTATCCAGAAGCTCCAGGCAGACTACATTGCCTTCCTCATAATGGATCTCCGCCTGCGCGAACATGCTGGCAGCGAGCACACTGGTTTCCCTCAGCTCCTGGATCACGCTCTCCCTGTATTCCTCCATCAGCGCCTCCGGCGTATACTGCCCGGACAGCGCATACTCCTCAAGGATCCGGACGCTCACCGGGGTTTTCGCAAAGAGCTGGTCTTTGATCCTCTGTTCCATCTGCCAGATCTGCTTCTTCTGGATCAGATGCCTGCTGAAAATATGCACATGAAGAAAATCACGGCGCGAATTCGTCGTGATCTTCTTAACCTCCACATCCGCAAAGAGGATCTGTATATCATCCTCTGTCTTCAGTGTCGGGAATACATGAAAAAATACCTTATCGTTCTTCACCTGCTCCAACCTTATCTCTCCCAGTTCAGAAGCTCCTGCCTCAACGTCTCAAGAAGCTCTTCTTCCTTTACCTTTTTTACGATCTCACCCTTTTTAATGAGCAGCCCTTCGCCGATACCGCCTGCAATGCCGATGTCCGCTTCCTTCGCCTCGCCGGGGCCGTTCACCACGCAGCCCATGACAGCTACCTTAATATTGTCAAGGGGAATGTCCTGCACCATTTTCTCTACCTCATTGGCAAGGCTGATGAGATCGATCTTCGTCCTCCCGCATGTCGGGCATGACACGACCTCGATCCCGCCTTTTCTCAGACCCAGCGTCCTGAGGATCAGTTTCGCTGTGCGGATCTCTTCCGCCGGGTCCCCGGTCAGGGAGACGCGGATCGTATTGCCGATCCCTTCATACAGGATGATCCCCAGGCCCACGGAAGATTTCACATTGCCGGAGTACACGGTCCCGGACTCTGTGATGCCTACATGGAGCGGGTACGGGCACTCCTTCGCGATCAGCTCGTGAGCCTTTACGCACATCATCACATCTGAGGATTTGATGCTCACCACCAGATTGTCATATCCCATCCTTTCGATCATGTGCACCTTATCCAGCGCGCTCTCCACGATCCCCTCCGCAGTAACGCCGCCGTATTTCTCCAGCAGATGCTTTTCCAGGGAGCCGCTGTTCACTCCGACCCGGATCGGCACATTGTATTCTTTCGCCTTGTCAACAACCGCTTTCACCTTCTCTTCTGAACCGATATTCCCGGGATTGATGCGGATCTTGTCCGCCCCGTTCTCGATCGCCGCTATGGCGAGCCTGTAGTCAAAGTGGATATCCGCGACGAGAGGGATATGGATCCTGCTCCTGATCCCGCGGAGGGCCTCCGCCGCCTCCATCGTGGGAACGGCGCAGCGGATGATCTCGCATCCCGCCGCCTCCAGCTTCAATATCTGAGCCACTGTCGCTTCCACATCTTCTGTCCTGGTATTTGTCATGGACTGGATCGCCACCGGGTTATCCCCTCCGATCTTTACGCCGCCGATGGAAATCTCCTTTGTCTGGTTCCTGTACATCATCTTTTCCTCCTTCCATCTTCTTTCTTCTCTCTTCTTTTCCTTCTATCTGCTTCTCCTTCAGGATAGCAGAGGAGTCCCGCCGAACGGAACTCCTCTCTGATTAACTCTTTGTCTGCCTACTTTCTTATAAAGACCATCTGATCCCCGTATTCACGCTCTGTCAGCGTCAGGGTATCCTTCTCGATATTGTAATCATAGGATCCCGACAGAACGCCTTCCGCATAAGCAGAATCCGTATATACGGTAAATATCTTATTTTTTGTATCCACGGTATACGACATGGGGGCAGCCTCTTCCTCTTCCCCGTCTGTACCGCCGGTCAGTGTCACTGCCCCGTCATCACCGATCTCAAGCACCGCGCCGCTGTCCTCGCTGACCCAGCTCCCTTCCAGAGGATTGCCGGTAAAAAGCTTTACGATAAAAAAGATCAATATGATGATAATGATCACCGAAGAGACCGTCAGGACCGTCCTCCAGAGAGTGCTTCTTTTTTCTTCATTATTCTCGTAGATCATAAGCTGTTTCCTTCCTTTTTTCTGTCTCTCATTATACGGATTTCACTGTGTGCTGTCAACGCTCCAAAAGCGGCGGTTCCTGTTCCACGCAGATGCAGGGCCTGCATTTCACTTGCAAAAACCGCAGAAAAATAGTATAAATACTATGGTCTGTAAAATAAGTATATGAATAAAAGAAAGGATTTACAAACATATGGACAAAAAACCAAGCAGCAATTTTAACCCACTGCAGTTTCTGTTCCGCGTCATACAGGGCGCGCTGATCGGGCTCGGAGCAGTCCTGCCCGGCATATCCGGAGGCGTGCTGGGTGTGATCTTCGGCATCTACAAGCCGATCATGGAACTGTTATCCAATCCGTTTAAAAATTTCCGGACTCATGTGCCGAAGCTGATCCCCGTATTCATCGGCGGCGTCATCGGTTTCCTTGGCGTGGCAAATATCCTTGCCTTCTTCCTCAACAAGTATCCGGATCCGTCTGTCTGCCTCTTCATCGGCCTGATCGGAGGCATGCTGCCCTCCCTGTTCCGCGAAGCAGGCGAGCAGGGAAGGACAAAAGGTTCCTGGATCTCTCTCGCAGTGTGCATGTGCGTTATCTTCGCACTGCTCATCGGGCTTCAGATGACATCCGTTGAGATCGCGCCGAACTTTTTCTGGTATCTGTTCTGCGGATTCTGCCTTGCCCTGAGTGTGATCGCTCCCGGCATGAGCTTTTCCACACTGCTGATGCCGCTCGGCCTTTATACGCCGTTCGTGGACGGGATCGGACACTTTGACATGGGAGTGCTCATCCCGGGCGGGATCGGGGCACTGGTGACAGT
>DWUV01000136.1 GCA_019120595.1 Candidatus Mediterraneibacter tabaqchaliae
CTTTCGCGGCGGACGGGGATATGGCGACGGTGACTTGGAGTAATCTGCCGGAAAGACTTAAAGGGAGGAAGCGTGGCGTTAATTGTCCGGCGGATGCCTGAGGCGGAGCCGAATCTTCCGCCGGACAATTGTTTTTAGCCATGCTTTCTCCCTTTTACGTCTTTCCCGGATTACGGAACCGGAACCAGAGCCATATCCCCGCCCGCCGCGAAAATGTCTGCATCAAACCGACGGTTTTCGGACGTTATATTCACAAGGAAGGCTCCCCCACAAATACAGATTACCTATTCATCTCGAGCTGCGGTCCCACTGCCTTATGCCCCCGGATGACATTCTCGATCTCTTTAAGGTCAGACGACGGCAGGTCACCTGGTATGGTATTTTTGACCGCGCTTGTCGCGTTCCCGATCTCCAGCGCCCGCTGGCAGTTGTCAGGCTCTGAGAGCAGCCCGTACAGGACGCCGGACACATAGGCGTCCCCGCTTCCGATGCGGTCCACGACTTCGATGTTGTGGTATGGCTCTTCCTCGTAGTATCTGTCGCTGCGCGCGTCATAGATGATGGAGCCGAAGGTGTGTACTTTCGGGCTGTGGACGACGCGCTGGGTGGAGGCGACGATAGAGATCGGATAGTCCCTGGTGAAGCTTTTCATGATCTCTTTTGCGTCCCCTGTCTTGAGGAAGGTAAGCCTTGCCGTCTCCTCGGAGCAGAAGAAGATATCTACGTAGGGAAGGATCTGCTCAATGCATTCCCTTGCCTCATCGCCTGTCCACAGATTCCCGCGGAAGTTTACGTCAAAGGAGATGAGCGCGCCTGCCTCTTTGAAGCGGCGGATCATTTCCATCGCTGTGCTGCGGCACTGTCCGCTCAGGGCGAGAGTGATCCCGCTCGTGTGGAAACAGCGTGTGGAAGTGAAGAGCGTTTCGTCGAAATCATCCACGGAGATGGTGTTGACCGTGGAGTGGCGCCTGTCGTAGACTACGCCGGGTTTTCTCGGATAAGCTCCATTTTCATAGTAATAGATCCCAAGCCTTGCCTCGGGAGAGTTGTCGTATACGAGATAATCATCGCTGACCCCGCAGAAACGGATGCGGTTTTTGGCATAAGTCCCGATGTCGTTTGCGGGGAGCTTGGAGATGATCCCGGTCCTGAGCCCGAGGAGAGAGACGCCGGAAACGACGTTGAGCTCTGCGCCGCCCACCTGCTTCTGGAGAGTCTCGCCGCGTACGAGGCGTTCGTTGCTGGGCGGGGAAAGGCGGAGAAGGACTTCTCCGAGTGAAAGAAGGTCAAAAGATTTGTTCATAGCGGATACCTCCTGGAATGTTTTATCTGGATATTCTGGTCAGATATTTAGTATAGATACTTTATCTGGATCTTTTATTTATATATTTTACAGGGGATGCTGCATGGCAGACAGCATCCCCTTCTTCAAAATTTGGGTTTATATGGAATATAGCGTCATCAAGATTATCTCTGGACACGGCCTGATCCGTCTCCGCCGGCAAGTTTGAGCACTTCGTCCATGGATACCATGTTGAAGTCGCCCTCGATGGAATGTTTCAGGCAGGAAGCTGCAACTGCGAACTCGATCGCTGCCTGGGAATCATATCCGTTTAAGCATGCACAGATCAGACCGCCGCCGAAGCTGTCGCCGCCGCCTACACGGTCAACGATGTGCATTGTATATTTCTTGCTGAAGTAGTAGTCATTTCCGTCATAGAGCATTGCAGACCATTTGTTGTCGTTCGCGGAGATGGACTCGCGCAGTGTGATGGCAACTTTGGAGAATCCGAAGCGGTCAGCAAGCTGTTTTGCCACGTCTTTGTATCCCTCGTGGTTTACTTCGCCCTTTGTGACGTCTGTGTTGGCTGCTTTGATGCCGAATACATCGGATGCATCCTCTTCGTTTGCGATGCATACGTCAACATATTTGCAGAGCTCGCCCATCACCTGTCCGGCTTTTTCCTTGGACCACAGTTTGTTTCTGTAGTTCAGGTCGCAGGAAACCGTAACGCCTGCTTCTTTTGCAGCCTTGCATGCTTCCAGGCAGATCGCTGCCACATCATCGTTGAGCGCCGGAGTGATCCCTGTGAAGTGGAACCAGTCTGCTCCGTCGAAGATCTCTTTCCAGTTGAAGTCAGATGCAGATGCTGTCGCGATGGAAGATCCCGCGCGGTCATAGATGACCTTGGACGGACGCTGGGAAGCGCCTTTCTCCAGGTAGTAGATACCTACCCTGTCACCGCCGCGTGCGATGTAGGATGTGTCAACGCCGTATTTTCTCAGAGAGTTGACAGCAGCCTGTCCGATCTCGTGTGCCGGGAGCTTTGTGACGAACTTTGCGTCAAATCCGTAGTTTGCAAGTGAGACAGCGACATTTGCCTCGCCGCCGCCGTATGTAGCGCCGAAGGTATCCGCCTGTACGAAACGGTAGTATCCTTCCGGAGCCAGTCTTAACATGATCTCACCAAATGTGATTACTTTCTTTGCCATTCTTATTTCCCTCTGCTTTCTTTTACGATTTCCACTGCTTCTTTTACAAGCTCTTTGATCTTATCGAATTCGCCTGCTTTTACAAGGTCGCCTTTTACCATCCAGCTTCCGCCGCATGCAAGGATCTTGTCGCATGCAAGATAGTCTCTTACATTCTTCGGGTTGAGTCCGCCTGTGGGCATGAATTTCATCCCTACGTACGGAGCTGCGATCGCTTTGATGTAAGCGAGCCCGCCAGCCTGCTCAGCCGGGAAGAATTTTACGACGTCAAGGCCGTTCTCGATCGCCTGCTCTACATCGCTCGGATTCGCGCATCCCGGTGTGATCGTGATGCCTTTTTCCACACAGTATTTAACGACTTTCGGGTTCAGTCCCGGGCTTACGATGAATTTTGCTCCGGCTGCCACCGCGCGGTCTACCTGCTCTGTTGTCAGAACCGTGCCTGCTCCTACGAGCATGTCCGGGAATTTCTCCGCCATAATGCGGATGGATTCTTCCGCTGCGTCTGTGCGGAATGTTACCTCAGCGCACGGGAGTCCGCCTTCGCAGAGTGCCTTTGCCAGCGGCTCAGCGTCCTTGGCGTCATTGAGGACGACAACAGGAACGATGCCGAGCTCTTCGATCTGCTTTAATACTTCGTTCATTTTTTTTCTCTCCTTTGTTTCATAATACGGAATCAAATTTCGTTTTATGATGTATCCTGATTGAAAGTATAATACAGTTTTCGGAAAAGTCAAGTGCTAAATGCCGGAAATATAAGAAATTATATGCGAATAAAGGGGTTGCACGGATGAGGGGGATATGGTAGAATGAGTTTCATAATATGAAAATAGTTTTCGGGAGGAAGAGATGGAACAGAAAAATCCGATCCAGGTGGCGGGAAGGCTTTTCGGCGTGCTGGAGTTCCTGGCAGATGCGGGTTCAGCGGGACTTATGGAGATCAGCGCAGCGCTGGACCTGAATAAGACGACAGTCCACAGAGTGCTGAATTCTCTTATTTATATGGGGTATGCGAGGCAGAATGCTGTGAACGGCAGATACGAGCCTACATTTAAAGTCGTTGATATCGCGAACCAGATCATGGGCAAGGTGGATATTGTGCAGATCGTGCGACCGTATCTGAGGAAGCTGATGGAGGAGACAGGCGAGACCGTGCATTTCGTGGAAAGGGACGGGATCGACGCTGTGTATATCGATAAGGTAGAGTCGCTGAACAACGGGATCCAGATGGTGTCGCGCATCGGCAGCAGGATCCCGCTGTACTGCTCCGGCGTGGGCAAGGCTATGGTGGCGGAGATGGATGAGTGGGAGGTTGAAGAAGTCTGGAATAACAGCGAGATCGTCCGCCTGACTCCTTATACCATCACGGATCACAATGATTTTAAATCGGAACTGGAGGAAATCCGGGAAAGAGGGTATGCCCTGGATAATGAAGAGAATGAGACCGGTGTGAGATGCATCGCGTGCAGCCTGAAAGAACCCATGGGCAGCGCCCGGCATGCGTTCAGCATCTCCGCTCCGGTCAGCCGCATGGACAATGACCGGATCCGGGAGCTGGCAGCCAGCGTACTTAAGGTGCGCGGGGAGATCGCGGAGAAGCTGAGGGCATAAGAGGAAAACGTGGAGATGCTGCACGAATAAGAGAAAAACGCGCAGACGCTGCGTGCATAAGAAGGGATCACGGAGACGCTGCGCGTATCAGAGTTTTACGAGTTAAACTGGGCGTATTTTTTCGGGGACACGCCCACCGCCTTTGAGAAGGCTTTGAGGAAGTTGCTGTAATCGTGGAAGCCGCATGCCTCGCACGCCTCGTTTACGGAGCAGCCCTGGCTGAGCAGTGACTTGGACAGGGTGATCCGTTTGGCGGTAATGTACTTATTGATCGTCGTCCCGGTCGCTGCCTTGAAGATCCGGCAGATATAAGAGCTGCTCAGATAAAAATGGGAAGACAGGGCGTCCAGGGAGAGATCCTCCTGGATATGCGTATTGATATAAGAAAGGATGTCGTCTACCTGCGCGTGGTATGCGGCAGCGTTCTCCTCTTCCCCTGATTCCGCGCTGCGGCAGCGCTTGTCGAACGCGCGGTTTAAAAACACCATCAGCTCCAGGAATACCGCATGGTCCAGCACATCCTCCCCAAGTCCGGTGTTGTCGGGAAACCGATGGATATAATAGAGGAAACGGCGCTGTTCTTCCGCGGAGAGGTGGAGCCGGTGGGGCATTTCCGTCTCGCGGAAATGGAAGCAGCGGTCCAGGTCTGTGGCAGGCGTGGAGATCTGTTTCAGATAATCCGGGTCAATGGACACGATGATCCTCTCGTGTTTCTGCATGTCGATCTGGGAGAGATAGTGGCTTTCAAACTGGTTGATCAGGAACAGGTCTCCGTCCTGGATATCGTAAAAGCAGTTGTCGATGAGAAACTGCTTCCCGCCCGAGATGGAGTAATAGATCTCGTAACAGTCATGGATGTGCATGTCCATGGCTTTTTCGTCATTATATAAATGGGCGAATGCAAACGAGTGGTTTTCCATACAGTTTTTCATGGATTCTTTGCAGGATGATGATGCTTTCATGGGCGAAGTCCTCCTTTGAACGTGTTTTGGCGCTGTTTCTGCCGTAACAGCTGTATGATATGCCATAATTATAAATGGGCTGTTCAGAATTTTCAATATTTATATCAAAAAAACACAAGACATGGAATAAAGCGAATGCTATACTATGCTTAGAACAATAAAACAGAACTGAAAAAATGAAAGGAGAATCATCATGGATGTAAGGACAGCAGCTTCACCGAAAGACGTGAAGCACTATACAACAGACAGACTGAGAGAGGAGTTCCTGATCCAGGATCTGTTCCAGGCGGACAAGATCAATCTTGTGTACAGCCACATTGACCGTATCATCACAGGAGCGGCTGTGCCGGTAAATGAGAAACTGGACCTGACAGCAGGGGACGAGCTCAGGGCTGAGTACTTCCTTCAGAGAAGAGAGATGGGACTGATCAATATCGGAGGAGACGGTATTGTTACAGTTGACGGACGCGTATATGAGATCAATGCGCGCGACGGTATGTATATCGGACGCGGCTCAAAGGACATTTCCTTCGAGAGCAAGGATGCTTCCAACCCGGCGAAATTCTACCTGAACAGCTGCCCGGCGCACACAGAGTACCCGACCGTGCACATTAAGCTGGAAGGCGAGCCGGAAGAGGGCGTTGTGATCGTCAAAGACGAGAACAAAGTAGAGATGGGAACACTGGAAGATTCCAACCACAGAGTGATCAACAAATATATCGTGACAGGACAGGTGCAGAGCTGCCAGCTTGCAATGGGCCTGACAAAGCTCCTTCCGGGAAGCGTATGGAATACAATGCCCGCGCACACACATGACAGACGTATGGAAGTATATCTGTACTTTGACATGGAAGACGATGCGTTCGTTGTACATTACATGGGCGAGCCGCAGGAGACAAGACACATCATCATGCACAACGAAGAGGCTGTCATCTCGCCGAGCTGGTCTATCCACTCGGGATGTGGTTCCAGGGCTTACACATTCATCTGGGGAATGTGCGGCGAGAACCAGGACTACGGCGATATGGACAACATCGATAACAAGGATCTGAGATAAAGATAACCAGAGAAACACGATAATCAGGAAAGAGAAAAGGAGAGATAAAAATGGTAAACTTTTCACTGGAAGGTAAAATTGCACTTGTAACAGGCGCATCTTACGGAATCGGATTCGGTATTGCATCTGCTTATGCAGAGGCGGGCGCAACAATCTGCTTCAATGATATCAATCAGGAGAAGGTAGATATGGGGCTTGCTTCCTACAAAGAGGCTGGCATCGAGGCTCACGGCTATGTGTGCGACGTGACAGACGAGGAGCAGGTAAAGGCTATGGTCGCTAAGATCAACGAGGAAGTCGGAGTGATCGATATCCTTGTAAACAACGCCGGTATCATCATGAGAAAGCCAATGCTCGAGATGGAGGCAAATGAATTCCGCAAAGTCATTGATGTAGACCTGAACGCTCCGTTCATCGTTTCCAAGGCAGTTATCCCGGGAATGATCGAGAAGGGACACGGAAAGATCATCAACATCTGCTCCATGATGAGCGAGCTCGGACGCGAGACAGTATCCGCTTACGCTGCTGCAAAGGGCGGACTGAAGATGCTCACAAGAAACATCTGCTCCGAGTACGGCGAGTACAACATCCAGTGCAACGGTATCGGACCCGGATACATCGCGACACCTCAGACAGCTCCGCTGCGTGAGCGCCAGGCGGACGGAAGCAGACATCCGTTTGACCAGTTCATCGTATCCAAGACACCGGCTGCAAGATGGGGCAACCCGGAAGACCTTCAGGGACCGGCAGTGTTCCTCGCTTCCGATGCTTCTGACTTCGTAAACGGACACATCCTTTACGTAGACGGCGGTATCCTCGCTTACATCGGAAAACAGCCGTAATTTTTAAATAAGATACAGACCATTACATCAGGGGTGCGCCGGAAGCGTGCCCCTGTGTGGTATATAAATCGTTTTGGAAATGCTGTTATGACGGCAGGAAGGAGAAAAACATATGCAGATCGCAGCAAGGACACATGATTACGGGAAGCAGCCCATAGACCGCCTGGCAGGACTTTTAAAGTCCGAGGGGATCGACGCGGCGCAGCTCGTGCTGCCAAAAGGCTTCACAGAGATCAATTCCTACGATGAGGTTACGCCTGAGATCATAGAGCGGATCCGTTCGAATTTTGAAAAAGAAGGGGTAAAGATCCATATCCTCGGCTGCTACATGGACCTGGGAAATCCGAATGGCGATGTAAGAAAAAACGCGGTGGATACATTTAAAAAATGCCTTGCCTTTAACAAGACGCTGGGCGCGTCCATCGTCGGCTCCGAGACAGCTTACCCCCATCTGACAGAGGAAGAAAAGAAGATCTGGCATCCGTATATGATGGACAGCATCGCACGCCTCGTGGAGGAGGCAGAGCGCCTGGGCGTTGATATGGCCATCGAGCCCGTGTACTGGCATCCCCTCAAAGACCTGGAGACAACGGCAATGGTCTTTGACAAGATGGACAGTTCCCGGCTGAAGATGATCTTCGACCCGGCGAATGTGCTGGAATATCCGGAGATCGACCAGGACGCATACTGGAAGCAGTGGCTCTCCGAGCTGGGAGATAAGATCGAAGCCATCCATATGAAAGACTTTGTACTCGGCGAGAACAGAGAATACTGTCCGGTGTGCCTGGGAGAAGGCGTGATACAGTACGGGGAGATCATCCGCTGGCTGAAGGCGAATAAGCCGGATATCGTCATCGTAAGGGAAGAGCTGGTTCCGGAGACAGCGCAGAAAGATATACGATATATGCACGAACTTTGGGAAAAATGTTGAAAAGGGACACCCTGAAACCGGATTGGGGACGTAGTAAAATCGAATTTTACTACGTCCC
>DWUV01000137.1 GCA_019120595.1 Candidatus Mediterraneibacter tabaqchaliae
CCTCCTTTTATATATCATACAATACATTGCAATAAAATGCAATATATAAAAACAGAAAAATTGACACAAAAAATGCAGGTTTTATGCGGCCTGCAAGGTATTTTTCTAATATTCAACTGTCAAACGCCCGGGCGATATAGATACCTTCATGAAACAACCCTGGGATTCTGTCTGATGCAGGTTTACAAAAGCGTCCCTACCCGTTATAATAAGTACCGATTGAAAAAAGAATGTGAGGAACTTAACTATGGTTGAAAAGACAATGGATAAGATCGTAGCTCTCGCCAAGTCCCGCGGATTCGTATATCCGGGTTCCGAGATCTACGGCGGGCTCGCGAATACATGGGATTACGGAAATCTCGGCGTGGAGCTGAAAAATAATGTAAAGAGAGCATGGTGGAAGAAATTCGTGCAGGAGAATCCTTATAACGTAGGAGTGGACTGCGCGATCCTGATGAACCCGCAGACCTGGGTGGCCTCCGGACATCTGGGCGGCTTCAGCGATCCGCTGATGGACTGTAAAGAATGCCACGAGCGTTTCCGTGCGGATAAACTGATCGAGGATTACTGCGAGGAAAAGGGCATTGCGCTGGACGGTTCTGTGGACGGATGGTCACAGGAGCAGATGACAGCGTTTATTGAGGAGCATCAGATCCCGTGCCCGACCTGCGGCAAGCATAATTTTACAGACATCCGTCAGTTTAACCTGATGTTCAAGACATTCCAGGGTGTGACAGAGGATGCGAAGAACACGGTATATTTAAGACCGGAGACTGCACAGGGAATTTTTGTGAACTTTAAGAATGTACAGCGTACATCCAGAAAGAAACTGCCTTTCGGTATTGCGCAGATCGGAAAATCCTTCCGAAACGAGATCACGCCGGGCAACTTTACATTCCGTACAAGAGAATTCGAGCAGATGGAGCTGGAGTTCTTCTGCAAGCCGGATACAGACCTTGAGTGGTTTGATTACTGGAAGAGCTTCTGCCTGAACTGGCTGTCATCTCTCGGTCTGAAGGATGATGAGGTGCGCTACCGCGACCACGATAAAGAGGAGCTTTCGTTCTACAGCAAGGCAACTACGGACGTGGAATTCCTCTTCCCGTTCGGATGGGGTGAGTTGTGGGGTATCGCGGACCGTACAGATTATGACCTGACACAGCATCAGAATGTATCCGGCCAGGATCTGACGTATTTTGACGATGAAGCGAAAGAAAAATACATCCCGTACGTGATCGAGCCGTCTCTCGGCGCGGACCGCATGGTGCTGGCATTCCTTTGCAGCGCGTATGATGAGGAGAATATCGGCACAGAGGAAAAACCGGATATGCGTACAGTGCTTCATTTCCATCCGGCGCTGGCTCCGGTGAAGATCGGCGTGCTGCCGCTCTCCAAAAAGCTGAACGAGGGCGCGGAGAAGATCTATACAGAACTGTGCAAGTATTATAACTGCGAGTTTGATGACCGCGGAAATATAGGAAAGCGCTACCGCAGACAGGATGAGATCGGGACGCCTTTCTGCGTGACATATGACTTTGAGTCAGAAGAAGATGGGGCGGTGACTGTCCGTGACCGTGATACCATGGAGCAGGAGAGGATCAAGATCGAAGATCTGAAAGCATATTTTGAGAAAAAATTCGAGTGGTAACTGTATTCGGGGACGTAGTGAAATCGCATTTGTCTACGTCCCCAATTAAGAATGAGTGTGTCCCCGATTGAATTTTGCCCTGTCCCAAATCGGGAAAGGGGTGACAGAATGCCGCGTACCGCACGTCGGAGAAGCAACACAGATTTTTATCATGTGATAGCGAGAGGGATTAACAAGGAACCTATTTTTAAACAGAAAAGAGAGAAGAACAATTTCTTGAGGCTTCTTTTGAAGCATCTTAAAGATCGCGAAATCGAAATATATGCGTATGCGGTCATGTCTACGCATTTTCATATTTTACTTCGCGCTGATCTGAAACTCTTATCTAATTATATGGCCATTGTCTTGGCAGAATTTGCAGAATATTACAACTTTAAACACAATCGTAACGGACATGTTTTTCAGGATAGATTCAAAAGTGAATGCGTGGAGGAACAGCAGTATTTTTGGAATTGTATACGGTATATCCACATGAATCCTGTGAATGCAAATGTCGTAAAAGCACCGTTGAACTATAATTTTTCGAGCTTAAAAGAATATGAAACAGAGAAATGCCGGATAATACATCCTAAGGCAATAGAACTGTATCAAGCAAAGTTTACAGATTTTGAGGACTTTTTGGATTTTCACGATAAATCAGTCAAACAGATTTTTACCGATGTACCCGAAGAAATGGAGATACAGTTTATGCAAGCCGCACGCAGGCTGCTTGAGCAGGAGGCGCATCTTAGGGGATTGAGTGAATCCAGAGAACTGCTGGAAGATATAGAATTGAGGAATTTGTATAAAGAAAAGCTGCAGAAGGAGCTAAACGTAACCAAGGCAAAATCTGAACGATTGTATCGAATGGTAAAAAGTTGTATAATTGGTAAATGATAAAAGGGGACAGGGCAAAATTCAATTTGGGACATATTTAAAGCGGATCGGGGACGTAGTAAAATTCAATTTTACTACGTCCCCGAAGAAGAAAGGAGTCAATATGAAACAAAATACATGGACAGTTTACACTAATGAACAGAAGCAGGAACTCAAAGGCATCACCGAGCGATACAAAGCCTGCTTAGACGCAGGCAAGACGGAGCGCGAATGCGTGGAGTTAAGCGTACGCATGGCGGAGGATGCCGGATACCGCAGCCTGACAGAGGTGATGGCAGCCGGGGAAAAACTGAAAGCCGGAGACAAGATCTACGCGGTAAATATGGATAAGATGCTCGCGCTTTTCCGCATCGGCGAAGAGCCGCTCTCAGCAGGTATGAACATCCTGGGCGCGCATATCGATTCGCCCCGGATCGATGTGAAACAGAATCCCCTCTATGAAAACGAAGGATTCGCCTACCTGGACACTCATTACTACGGCGGCATCAAAAAATACCAGTGGGTGGCGCAGCCGCTTTCTCTGCACGGAGTCATCGTGAAAAAGGACGGCACTGTGCAGAAAGTGGTGGTTGGGGAAGAGGAGAGCGATCCGGTGTTTGTGATCACGGACCTTCTGGTGCATCTTGCCCAGGAGCAGCTTGAGAAAAAAGCGTCCAAAGTCATTGACGGCGAAAAGCTGGACCTGCTCATCGGCAACTGCCCTCTGGACGAAGCGGTCGAGGATAAAGAGCAGAAAGAAGCCGTCAAGGCAAACATACTTAAGCTGCTGAAAGATAAATATGACATGGATGAGGAGGACTTCTCATCCGCAGAGCTGGAGATCGTCCCGGCGGGCAGGTCAAGAGACTGCGGCCTGGACCGCAGCATGATCCTCTCCTACGGTCAGGATGACCGCGTGTGCGCATTTACTTCGCTGTTTGCGATGATGGATGTGACGGAGGCGAGAAAGACCGGATGCTGCCTGCTTGTAGATAAAGAAGAGATCGGCAGCGTAGGCGCGACGGGCATGCATTCCCGCTTTTTTGAGAACACAGTGGCAGAGCTGGTGGCATTGACAGAGGGCGAATCTGAGCTGAAGGTAAGGCGGGCGCTTATGAACTCCCGGATGCTTTCCTCAGATGTGAGCGCGGCTTATGACCCTATGTTCGCGGAGGCATTTGAAAAGAGAAGTTCCGCATTTTTTGCAAAAGGGATCACATTTAATAAATTTACAGGCAGCAGAGGAAAATCCGGTTCCAATGATGCGAATGCAGAATATATCGCGGCGCTTCGAAAAGCCATGGACGATGCGGGAGTTGCATATCAGTTTGCGGAACTCGGGCGGGTTGACCTCGGCGGCGGCGGGACCATCGCATACATCATGGCCAATTACGGGATGGAAGTGATCGACAGCGGCGTCGCCGTATTGAACATGCATGCGCCATATGAGGTGTCCAGCAAAGCGGATGTGTACGAAGCGGTAAAGGGATACCGGGCGTTTCTTAAGATGTAGATGGAGGTTTCCCCGGGAGGGGCGAAGCGCGGTCCAAAAAGCTCCGGCGCACGGGATCGGATAAAACATTGCGGCATCCGCCCCTGAGTGATAAGATGGTGTTATCTTACAAAAGGGGGAAACGGGTATGAAGAGACACATGTGTGCAGTCGTGGCGGGCGCGGCAGTGCTCTGTTTTACAGCCTGCGGAGGAGAGGAAGAGGTCCGGAATGCCGCAACGGCCACCATCGAGCAGAACGGTGTGACAATGACCATGTCATTTGACGCGAAAGGCGACGAGGTGACAAGGATTACCCAGGAGTCTGTGATCGACCTGTCCGGGTATTCTGAGGAGATGATCGATGCGCTCAACAGTACCGTGGAGTCAGCGGAAGAGACTTACGCAGAAGTGGAAGGCGTTGAGTACAGCTGCGGACAGGAAGACGGGAAGATGGTGGAGCGGATCGTCATCCCGACGGACAAAGACACCCTCCGGGCTGCGGTGGAGCAGGGGCTCCTGCCTGTAGATGACGAGGACGTGACACAGCTCTCACTGAAAGCAACCACAGACAATCTGGAAGCAGCGGGCTGGACTGTAGAGACAGCTGAGTGAGGCCGGAAAATGGACTGACAGAAACAGCCTGGCAGGAGACGCCCTCTCCGCGAATGGACCGGATCCGCGGAGAGGGCGTTTTTTCTGTTCGAAATCCGGCAAAGAACAAGGGGATTTATAGTAAAGATTATGCATATTTACTGATAAAACGCTTGACGCATGTCTGCAAAACCATTAGAATATTATATGCGAATTATTGCGAAAATATTTGCAAATTTTTTGAGGAGGTCATTGGAACATGGCAACAAAATGGGTTTATATGTTCAAAGAAGGTAA
>DWUV01000013.1 GCA_019120595.1 Candidatus Mediterraneibacter tabaqchaliae
AAGTAGAAATCAGGGGACACGCGTTGGGGTCAGAAGAGAGGGTGTCTGAGGCGGAGCCGAGTTCCTCTCTTCTGATCCCTGCTTTTAGCGTGTTCCCTGATTTCGTAGTTTTTCCTGCCTCATGGAGCGGAACCGATGCCAGCCATATCCCCGCGCTGAATACGTCCTCGACATCCGCGCTTCACTGTTTTCGTCCGATTTACTCGATCACAGTCTCCCTGACAAATACAGATTTAAATGATGCGTCCTCCGCAGACGGTTGCTTTGACTTTCCCGTAGAGTTCCCACCCTGTGAATGGTGAGTTGGATGATTTTGAAGCGTATTCTGTGGGGATCCATTTTTCTTCCGGGTCGAAGAGTACCAGGTCCGCGGGCATGCCTTCTTTGATCTGCCCGGCGGGGAGATGGTACAGCATGGCGGGGTTCAGGGTCATTTTTTCGAGGAGCTGCATCAGTGTCAGATGGCCCGGTCGCACCAGGGAGGTGATGCCCAGGGCGAGGGAGGTCTCAAGACCGATGATGCCGCTGGGCGCTGCTGTGATGGAACGCTCTTTTTCTTCCCTGCTGTGGGGAGCGTGGTCTGTGGCGATGATATCGATGGTCCCGTCGGCGAGACCGCGGATGATCTCCTGCCGGTCGGCTTCCGTGCGCAGGGGCGGGTTCATCTTTGCCAGGGTGCCGTATTTAAGGACTGCCTCGTCTGTCAGTGTAAAGTGATGGGGCGTTGCCTCTGCGTGGAGGTTCGCTCCCATTGCTTTGAACATGCGGACCAGCTCGACGGAACGGCCGGAACTGATGTGCTGTATGACCACATGGGCCCCTGAGCGCAGGGCGAGCAGGCAGTCTCTTGCGACCAGCGATTCCTCGGCGATGGACGGTGAGCCGCAGATGCCGAGCTGGTCGGAGACGGGACCATGGTTGATGCCGTTATTTTTTATGAAGGAAGGGTCTTCCTCGTGGAGGCTGACAGGCACATCCAGTTCCCTGGCTTTTTCCATAGCGTTGTAAAGGAAGGCGGCATTGCGGAGCGGAATGCCGTCATCCGTAAAGCCGCAGGCTCCTGCGGCTTTCAGGGCCGCCATGTCGGTCATTTCCTCACCTTTTAAAGAACGTGACACAGATGCCGCCTGGTAGATGTGGATCTTTTCTTCTCCTGCGCGGGCGAGGATATCTCTCAGCACCGGCAGGGAATCAACGACAGGTGAAGTGTTTGCCATACATATGACAGAGGTAAAGCCTCCGCGCGCGGCGGCGAGCGCGCCTGTGTGGAGCGTCTCTTTGTGGGTGAATCCGGGGTCGCGGAAGTGGACGTGGGTGTCGATGAGTCCGGGGGCGACCGTCAGCCCGCCGGCGTCCAGGACCTCTTCTGACGGAGCGGCTGGGAGGTCTGTGGAGATCTCGCGGATCAGACCGTCTTCTATACGGATATCATATACTCCGGCGCGCTGAGTGCCGGGATCTGTTACAAAACCATTTTTAATGAGCATAAGCAACCTCCTGAGAGAATCTTTTAAAATGTTGTCGGTTCCAGTATATCCTATCCCGTGCGGGCTGGCAAGGCGTGGAGAGGGGAAGGCCGGGGGCAGCATCACGATCGCATAAGCATAAAAATGCCGGGAGGGCAGTGCCTGCGGTCCGCAGACATCCCTCCCGGCTTATATCCGGGCAATGTGTATCTTCCCCTCCGTGTTTTATACGTGGCGGTAGAGATGACGCGGTATACCGTCCACTACGATAGGAGATACATCGCCCTGGATGAGGGGGCGTACATAGCTGATGAATTCATCTGTCACATAAGTGCCGTCTTCTGTCACCCATTCGCGCGGCACGAGTTTTTCGTCATTGGCGATCTTGTGTACGTCTTTGACTTCGGTGCTGCACTGGTACGGATCGTCTGAGATGCGTTTCAGGACGACCATCTTACCGGAGTCACCTTCGTCCGCTGCTTTGACTGCCGCGCCTCCGACCTGGGAAGCTTCCAGGATATCTACTCTGGATGAGCAGTGGGAAGCAGAGCGCTGAAGCGTGCTCAGTTCGATGGAGCGTGTCTTGCATCCGATCTCTCCTGCGATGTAGCTTGCGAGATAATTCGCTGTGCCGGAGAGCTGTTTGTGCCCGAACGCATCGACGAAGTCAATGCTCTGCCCGAGCTCGCATACGTAGCGCCCGTCCGGCAGACGGATCCCTTCGGATACGGCAACTACTACGGAACGTTTCTTAGACAGGAGCTCTTTTACCTTTGCCCCGAATGCTTCGACGTCGAAGGGAAGTTCGGGCAGGTAGATGAGATCCGGGCCTGCGCAGTCTTCGCCTTTTGCGAGGGCAGCCGCGCCGGTAAGCCAGCCGGCATTGCGTCCCATGATCTCCACGATGGACACCAGCCCTTTGCTGTATTCAAGGCAGAAGCTGTCGCGGATGATCTCCTTGACAGAGGTTCCGATATATTTTGCGGCGCTCCCGTATCCCGGTGTGTGGTCGGTGAGTGCCAGGTCATTGTCTATGGTCTTCGGGCATCCGATGAACCGGGTCTTATATCCGGTGACAATGGCGTAATCAGACAGCTTTTTGATCGTGTCCATGGAATCGTTCCCGCCGATGTAGATAAATGCTTCGATGTTCAGTTTTTCGAGAATGCTGAATATTTTTTCATAGACTTCTCTGTCTTCGTGGATCTCGGGCAGCTTATAGCGGCATGATCCGAGGAAGGCTGCGGGCGTCCGTTTCAGGAGTTCTGCATCGAGGTCATTGGTGATATATTCGGACAGGTCGATATAGCGCTCCTGGAGCAGCCCCTGGATCCCGTGGAGCATTCCGTATACCTTGGATGCCCCGCGGTCTCTGGCGGTGCGGTATACGCCTGCCAGGCTGGAATTAATGGCAGCGGTCGGCCCACCGGACTGCCCGACGATTACATTTCCTTTCATGTCTTAGTACCTCCGTTCTGTGATGCTGCCGCGGAAATCGGTTCTCGCGGCGCTATACTAACAGTTTAGTGCATAATCACGAATTTGTAAATGATAAAATAGAATATATGTGCAAAATAACGAAAGATGGCAAACGGAAGGAATCGGAAGGGCGGGATGTGTTATACTGGAATAAAATCAGACAAGCGTGTGCCGTGTGAAAGGACCGCGCGGAAAGAGAGGCGGAAATGAAAAAGTATGATTATCTGATCGTGGGGGCCGGGCTGTATGGTGCGGTCATGGCATATGAGCTGGGGAAGAAGGGCAGGAAATGCCTGGTCATTGACCGGCGGGATCACATTGCGGGCAATATTTACTGCGAGGACATCGAGGGGATCCATGTGCATAAATATGGCGCGCATATTT
Source organism: Candidatus Mediterraneibacter tabaqchaliae (assembly GCA_019120595.1). Taxonomy (GTDB): domain Bacteria; phylum Bacillota; class Clostridia; order Lachnospirales; family Lachnospiraceae; genus Mediterraneibacter; species Mediterraneibacter tabaqchaliae. The sequence continues at coordinate 3,330 of DWUV01000013.1, forward strand.
TCCATACTTCTGATAAAAAAGTGTGGGATTATATCAATCAGTTCGCTGAGTTTAATAATTATATCAACTCGCCTGTCGCAGTCTACAGGGATGAACTTTATAACCTTCCGTTTAACATGAATACGTTCAGTAAGATGTGGGGGATCCGCACTCCTCAGGAGGCGAAAGACATCATTGAAAAACAGAGGAAAGAGACCGGGATCACGGAGCCGAAGAATCTGGAGGAGCAGGCGCTGTATCTGGGCGGGCGCGACATCTATGAGAAACTGATCAAAGGGTATACAGAGAAGCAGTGGGGCAGGAAGTGTACGGAGCTCCCGGCGTTTATCATCAAAAGGCTGCCGTTCCGTTTTATTTATGACAACAATTATTTTAATGACCGGTATCAGGGGATCCCGATCGGCGGATATACTCCGATCGTTGAGAAGATGCTTGAGGGCGCGGATGTGAGGACAGGAGTTGATTTCTTCCGCCTTCGTGAGGAAGAGCCGGATATCGCGGAGAAGATTATCTTTACGGGACAGATCGATGAATATTTCGGATATAAGCTCGGCGCGCTGGAATACCGGTCTGTGCGGTTCGAGACAGAGGTGCTGGACTGTGAGAATTACCAGGGGAATGCGGTCGTGAACTATACGGACCGGGAAGTGCCCTATACCCGCGTGATCGAGCACAAGCATTTTGAATTCGGGAAACAGGAAAAAACCGTCATATCCAGGGAGTATTCCTCTGAGTGGAGCGTGGGCATGGAGCCCTACTACCCGGTGAATGATGAGAAGAATAACGAGCTGTACCAGGCATACAGAGAGCTGGCGGAAAAAGAAGAAAACGTGGTCTTTGGCGGAAGGCTGGGCAGCTATAAATATTATGATATGGATAAGGTGATCGCTGCGGCTCTGGAACAGCTTGAAAAAATGCAGTGATCAGGGTATGATATCTGTAACCCGGACGGTCTGTCCGGGGATCTATTCATCATCAGTTTCTGATGGATTTCATTAGGGCGTGGACGGATGCACAGGCGGCGCGGGGGCAGAGGGAGCTTCCGTGTCCGCTGATATCGCAGCCGCAGACAACAGCATATGGAAGAAATGTATGAAGTTCTGAGGTTTATCGAGCATGGGGCACACTGCAGGCAGAGCATGGACTGTATACGGGGGACGCTCCTGGTCCGTTATCTGAAGGGCCGGCGCGGGATCGGGAAGGCGGAGCTGTTCGGATGGTTCCGTCAGCTCTGTGTGTGCGTAGACCAGTATCACAGATGCCGGAAGCAGAAGCAATACCGCTATCTGAATCCATACAGCATCGTGGTTTCTGAGGAGGGAAAGCTTTTTCTCCTGGATCTGGAGGCTCCGGAAAACGGAGCTGTACTGAAACAGATGCAGAAGCCTGCTGTCAGGGAAGGGTTTGTAAAGCCTGTCTGTGAGATCGGCGCAGGAGGGCAGAGCGCGGATATCTTTGCCTATGGGAGAACTGTCCAGTTTCTCCTGGCATACACACAGGGGGAGACAGAACTTACCAGGTGGGAGGAGATGAGGCTCGCCAGGATGATCGCCCGGTGTACGGGGGAGGCGGGAAAACCCTATGCGGATATCAGCCAGGTATTGAGAGACCTGCCTGCGGCGAAGAATACGGACCGGGAAAAAGCTGGGAGCAGAGCTGCCGATATGCGGAGTATGCGGAGGAAGAAAAAGCTGCTGGCAGCGGCGTGCGCCTGTACCGCGGTATGTGTGTTCACGGCGCTGAAGGATAACGGTACGGTATCGGGCGGGGAGTTTGCGGAAAGAGACGCGGGCTGCGCTGCCCTGTCGGGGGATACAGGCCTGCGGTCCGGGCTTACGTATGCCGGAGAAGCGCAGGAAGAGACGGCTGTCCTGGCAGCGGCGGACAAGATACTGGAAGAGTACGCAGAGAGCGAGGATAAGGAGGCCCTTCGGGGGATGCTGGAAATCATCCGGGAGATGGAACTTGATGCCGTGCGGTGCCTGGCAGAGGCGTATGACAAACTGGACATGGAAGGAGCGGAAGAGGTGTACGGGAGGCTTGTTCAGATCGAAAAAGATCCGAAGAGGCTGGAAGATGCCCTCAGGAGAAAGCAGGAGCTCGAGGGAGAACAGGGACAGCAGGCTCAGGAAGTGCCGGGAGATAAAAAAACCCCGTAAAAAGGGAGGATGCCGGGTGACCGATCGGCTCGGTCCCCGGCATGTATTATGAAAAAGTTTATTCAAAACAACTTGTAAACGTCTGATTTATTTGGTGTCTCTCTTTCGATGGTTACAGTATATGGGAGAGAAATGAAGAAAACATGATGAGTTGGTGAAAGATTTTTATACAATAAATGAACAAATTATGAACGCAGGAAAAAGGTAAAAGACCGATGGGGGAGCCATCGGTCTTTTGAGGGGAGTATAAATAATTAATAAGGGGTTGTAGAAAATAACCTTTCTACAAAAAGTAGTATAATATACGGAAATGGAAAAAGCAAGCAAAAAATAAAATAAATCCGTTATTTTAAAAAGATTCCTTAAAAAAATAGTTTAGTAAAGGGATGGCAATCTGGAAAGAACAGGAAAAAAATGTTATAATTTTTACGTTACTATCGATCATTAGATGAAATGGAGAGGGAAAAGGTGAAAAGGAAAGAAAAAGTATTGGCGCTGCTGCTTTCGGCAGTGTGCGCAGTCCCGGGAGTGAGCGCCCTCCCGGTGCAGGCGGAAGTGCCCGCAGCCGTGTCTCTGGAAGAGGGGCTTACCGGGTATTGGAATTTTGATGGCGGGGAGCCCATGGCAAACCTGGCTCCGCAGGCCAGCCTGACTGCTTCCCTGAGCGGCAGCGCGGTCAGCGTCCAGCCCTCAGAGGAGGAGGGGTTCGGAAATGTCCTGCGGTTTGGGGAACGGCAGGGTGAGAGCGCAAAGATGACGGTGGCTTCCGGGCTGAATTCGGGCGGCGGAGATTTTTCGGTCAGCCTGTGGGTGAACAATTCCCCGGCGCAGAACGGCTCAGTGAAAACCATCGTCCTGCAGCAGACGGGAAACGGACGGACGCTGCTGTATAGACAGAACGGCCAGTATGTAACTTACATTTCGGCAGCGGACGTCACGATGGGCAGCAGCACGGGCTCGGATGCGTGGGAGCACCTTGTGCTCGTGAAAACGGGAGAGCCGTCTGCGTATGAGGTGACGCTCTATGTGAACGGCGAGGAGAAAAGCACGCAGGATCTGAAATCCGGCGCTGTAAATGCGGTGACGGACCTGCTGATCGGCGCCCACAAAAATGCCGGGGATACCGGTCAGTTTGTAGGGGATGTGGACGAGCTGCGCCTGTATAACAGGGCGCTGTCTCCGGAAGAGGTGCAGGCCCTCTATGCAGAGCATGAGGATGTGGTCCTGGAACAGCAGATCCAGGGGATCCGGGACGAGTTGTCAGCCCTGATCCAACGGGCAGAGGAACTCTGTGCGCAGGGAGAGACGGATCCGGCGGTCCCCGAGAGGGAGGCGCTGGCAGCTGCGGTCGACAGTGCAAAGGAAGTTGTGGATGGCGCGGATGCCACGGCGATCACGGCTGCTATGGAGGCGCTGGAAACCGCGCTGAATGAGTACGTGGATGTTTCTCTTACGCTTACTGTGGATCCCCAGGATGTGAGCCGGGAGATCGACGACGGTATCTTCGGGATCAATCACCGTTATGCATTTAACGGATACGGGAGCTTTGACCCGGAGACTATGCAGATCAAAGAGGAGTTTTCGCAGTTATATACGCAGGCGGGATTCGGTTCCCTGAGATATCCGGGCGGCACGATCTCAAACCTGTTTAACTGGAAGGAGACGATCGGGCCGAAGAAAGAGCGTGTGGCCCAGATCCACGGCTTTTACAATAATTCCGGTCAGCACGGCATTGCGCCGAACTTTGGGCTTGACGAGGCGGCGGAGTTCACGCGGGAGCATGACTCGGAGCTGGTATATGTATACGCCCTGGCGCGCGGGGATGCAGACGATGCGGCGGACCTGATCGAGTATCTGAATGCGGAGGTGGGCTCCAACCCGAACGGCGGCACGGCATGGGCTGAAGTGCGCGCGGCGAACGGCCATGAAGCTCCGTACAATGTGAGATACTTTGAGATCGGAAATGAGATGAACCAGGGCGGAGCGGACGGAACGACCGCGCAGACCTACTGGATCGATGATGTGCAGGGCGGCGCGCTTTCCGGATATATCAACGGCGGTACAGCGTCTTTTGCCGGTCAGTATGTTGTGGCGAAGGATGACTGGAACCAGACGGCTTCCCGCTCGGACGGCACGGCGGATCAGACTTTCTATCTGCGCTATGCACGCGTGGAGCGGGACGAGAAGGCCGAGGACTATGCATCCTTCACAGCGGTAAATAAAGGCAGCGTGAAGATCTATGTGGGAGGTACTCAGTGGACGGAGGTGTCTGACCTGGAAACTGCCGGGGCGGATGCTCAGGTTTACTCCGTAGACTACAAGACGGGGGCAGTGCGTTTCGGAGACGGCACGCACGGGGCGATCCCTCAGAGCGGTCAGCAGATCACTGCCGACTACAGTGTGGATCGGGACGGATTCGTACAGATCTCCCAGGCAATGCGCAGTACGATGGATCAGATCAATGAATATAACAGCGAGAACGGACTGGCGGAGAAAGAGATCCACATTTACTCCAGCTTTGAGACGGAAGGGTTCGTCAACCAGATGCATGAAAGAGGGAATGATGATCTGTATGACGGGCTGACGATCCATCCGTATTCCGGCACGCCGGCAGGAGGAAGCAGCACGGAAGAGTCCAGGGAAACGTTCTATTACGATGCCATGCTCAAGGGCGACAGAAAAGCGGCTGACGTTGAAAATTATGTGACCCTTATGCAGAAATATGACCAGACGAAAGTCCCGGTGATCTCAGAGTATGGGATCTTCCGTTCGACGGATACTATGGTGCGGTCCCAGACGCATGCGCTGTATATCGCGCGTGCGATCATGGAGTACGTGCGGCTCGGCAGCCCGTATATCCAGAAACACTGCCTTGTGGACTGGTATTCGGAAGGGGCGGATTCGCTCGGACCTACCCAGCAGGCGGTGATCCAGGCTGTGAGCACCGGCGGCTCGACGGCAGACGGCACAGGAGAGTTCCGGTTCTTCTCAACGCCGAGCGCCCGTGTGTTTGAGATGCTGAACAGCTCTTTCGGCGATCAGGTTATCAGCAGTTCCCTGAACTATGAGCAGCAGCTGGATAACGGAGTGGACCAGTATTCCGTGATGACGTCAAAAGACGCAGAGGGTAATATCTATGCGGCAATCGTAAACCTGAACCTGGAAGGCGGGAATAAAATGAACCTCCGGATCGACGGACAGGATCTGACCGGAAGGATCATGGAGGTGCAGAGCCTGTCAGGGGATTCGTTCTATGCGGAAAATACGCTGGACCAGCCTGACAATGTAAAGATCGACAGGAGCGAGGCAACGATCAGCGGAGCGGATGCCGCTGTCACGCTGGCGCCGCATTCATTTACGATCGTAAAGATCCACGCGGCTCAGGATGAAGGCGGGAGCGGGACTGAGGATCCGGATCCGGAAGTCCCGACAGACCCGGATACAGGAGATCCGGCTGGCTCGGGGAAGCCGTCCGGGACGGAAGGATCCCAGAATACGGGAGTATCCGCAGACGCTGGGAAGGATACCGATGTTCCGGCAACCGGGGAAGGACGCAGCCTGGCGATGTTCGCTGTACTGAGCATCCTTGCCGGGACGGGAACGGTATACCTGGGATACCGCAGGGTGAAAAACGGATAAAATTAAAAATGAATAAAAATTGCCGTGGGTTGAGATACTAACACTGAACCAAAAAAACAGGAGGGATACTCATGGCAAAGAATTACAGCAACACAAACAATTCAAACAAAAACACAAATTCAAAGAACAGCTCTTATTCTTCCTATGCGGATACACAGAATAAGAACAAGAACGCAAACAAGAACAGCGGCAATGCGTCGAACAGCAAAAACTGCGGAAGGACACACGATGCTTTTGATGAGTCTGACCGCTATTAAAGCTCTGTAACGCTGGTTTCTGCCAGTGGCAGAAGCGCGGAAATCCCGATCTGGGACACCGCAAAGTTTGATTGGGGACGTAGTAAAGTTCAACTTTACTACGTCCCCAATTTATAGTAATATGGATACAGTATGAAAATAAGGACGGAAAAACGGATGGATAAAATGGAATGGATCGCGCCTTGCCACTTTGGGCTGGAGTCTGTACTGAAGAGAGAGATACAGGACCTTGGATATGAGATCGCGCAGGTGGAAGACGGGAGAGTGACGTTTCGCGGCGGCATGGATGCCATTTGCAGGGCAAATATTTTCCTGAGGACTGCGGAGCGGATCCTGCTGAAGGTGGGGAGCTTCCGGGCGGTAACTTTTGATGAGCTGTTTGAGAGGACCAGAGAAATCCCGTGGGAGGCGTACATTCCGGAGGATGGGAAATTCTGGGTGACAAAAGCGGCGTCAGTAAAGAGCAGGCTTTTCAGCCCGTCTGATATCCAGTCCATTATGAAAAAGGCAATGGTGGAACGCCTGAAGGGGAAATATCATACGCAGTGGTTTCAGGAGACCGGCGCTTCCTATCCGGTCAGGGTATTTCTTATGAAGGACATTGTCACAGTGGGGATCGATACTACCGGGGTGTCCCTGCATAAGAGAGGATACCGGCCGGCGGCGGGGAAGGCGCCTATCGCTGAGAATCTGGCGGCGGCGCTGATCATGCTGACTCCGTGGCGGAAGGACAGGATCCTTGTGGATCCCTTCTGCGGAAGCGGTACGTTTCCCATTGAGGCAGCGATGATGGCTGCGAACATCGCCCCGGGGATGAACCGGTCGTTTACTGCGGAGGACTGGACAAACCTGACGGCAAAGAAGATGTGGTACGAGGCGGTCAATGAGGCGCAGGATCTGATCTCGGACGATATAGAGACGGACATCCAGGGATATGATGCGGATCCGGACGTGCTCAGGACGGCGCGCCGCAATGCGGAAAATGCCGGGGTGGCGCATCTGATCCATTTCCAGCAGCGGGAAGTGAAGGATCTGAACCATCCGAAGAAGTATGGCTTTATCATCACAAACCCGCCTTATGGAGAGAGGCTGGAAGAGAAAACAGCGCTCCCGCAGATATACCGGGATTTCGGAGAGGCATTCCGCCGGCTGGACAGCTGGTCAGCGTACATGATCACAAGCTATGACGACGCGGAGAGGTATTTCGGGCGGAAGGCGGAGAAAAACCGGAAGATCTATAACGGGATGATCAGGACATATTTCTATCAGTTCCCGGGACCGAAGCCGCCGAGACCGAAGAAATAAACCGGGACAGAAGAAATAAACCGAAGCAGAAAAGATAAAACGGGACAGAAAAGATAAAACGAGACAGAATGATAGGAAGACCGGAGCGGTCTGCAGGAGAAGCGGTTACATAAGAAGAGACAGAGGGTGCAGGGAAGATGAAAAGAAGAATCATATTTGCAACAGGGAATGAAAATAAGATGAAGGAGATCCGCATGATCCTGGCGGACCTGGGCATGGAAATCCTGTCCATGAAAGAGGCGGGAGTCGATGTGGAGATCGTGGAGGACGGCATGAGCTTCGAGGAAAACGCGGAGATCAAGGCCAGGGCCGTGGCGCGGGTGCTCACGAATGATATTGTCCTGGCGGATGATTCCGGGCTGGAGATCGACTATCTGGACAAGGCGCCCGGGATCTACTCGGCGAGATTTGCCGGGGAAGATACTTCTTATGATATCAAGAACCGTATCCTTCTCGACCGTATGGAGGGTGTGCCCGAGGAGGAGCGCACCGCCCGGTTCGTGTGCGCTGTGGCAGCGGTATTCCCTGACGGGACTGTATCCACGGTGCGCAAGACGATCGAGGGGCAGGTTGCCTATGAGTCTGAGGGCGAGAATGGGTTTGGATATGATCCCATCTTCTATGTGCCGGAATACGGATGCACGACCGCCCAGATGACGCCGGAGCAGAAAAACGAACTCAGCCACAGAGGAAAAGCGCTCCGTGCCATGAGGGACATTCTCAGGGAAAAATTCGGAGAGGGGATATTATGAGAGTATTGATCATCAGCGACACACACGGCCGGCATACCGGGCTGGACAGAGCGCTCGAGGAAGCCGGGGATATCGACCTGTTTATCCATCTCGGCGATGTGGAGGGCGGAGAGGAATACATAAACGCAGTGGTGGACTGCGAAAAGCATATGGTGAGGGGAAATAATGATTTCTTCTCAGACCTTCCGAGGGAGGAAGAGTTTTATATAGGAAAATATAAGGTGTTCATTACTCACGGTCATGCATATTATGTTTCCCTGGATTCGGAGTATATTACGGAAGAGGGCGCGGCGCGCAAAGCGGATATCGTTATGTTCGGGCACACGCATAAGCCGTATTTCGAGCAGAAAGACGGGGTCACGGTGCTGAATCCGGGAAGCGTCTCATTCCCAAGGCAGGAGGGCCGGAAGGGAAGCTACATGATCATGGAGATCGGTGAGGACGGAGAACCGTCTTTTGAGCAGAGATATCTGGAACCGCTGGCATAGGATGCGGGGCGGATCATTTGTGAAAATATACAGACAAAGAGAAAGAGGACAGAGCTTCCGGAAGTGCGCAGAGCGCATTTTCGGAAGCTTTTTTGGCGAAAAAGATAAAAATACTGAAAACATGACAAAAAATATAAAAATATCATTCAAAATTGTGTTGTTATAGTTGGCTCCGGGATGGTATAATTGTGCAAAATATTCAAAGGGAAAAGGTGGAATATGAAAAAGTTCAAAAAAATCACGAAAAGTCTTGCTGCCGGCACTGCGGCCGCGGTACTGCTCACAGCGTATCCGCTGCCTGCCGGGGCAGAAGAGGTGACTGCCGGCGTGCCGGAGTCGCCCTGGGTTTCGGAGTGGCAGGAAGGGGATGCGTACTCTGTCAGTGAAGATGCGTATCAGATCTATCCGGTCCCTCAGTCTGTTGATTACACGGGCAGCGAGGGGGCGGCTTTTGTTCTGCCCGATGAGGTATCGGTTGTGGCAGGGGAAGGGATCGATCGGCCGACCCTTGGCTACCTGGAGGAGGTTCTCGGGGAATATGGACGGACCGGGCAGCCTGCCGAAAATGCGCAAGGGGAAGGAAATATCGTTCTCGGTGTCCTGGGAACCGGGGATCAGGCGGACCTGTGGTTCCGGGAAAAAGGGCTGGATGCGGAGGTGTTTGACCAGCCTGACGCCTATGCGCTGTACGCGGAGGATGGGAATATCTATATCCTGGGAAAGGACACGGATGCGGCGTTCCGCGGTGTGGCGACTCTGAAGATGATGTTCTCATCTTTTGCCGGAGAGCGTTTTCTGCCTGTGCGGATCCTGGATTACGCGTCCATAGACGCGAGAGGGTATATCGAGGGTTTTTACGGCGGATGGACCCACGAACAGAGAAAGAGTCTGATGGAGTTTACCCGGGATATTAAAATGAATATCTATGTCTATGCGTCCAAAACAGACCCGTATCATACGAGTAAATGGGCGGAGCTCTATCCGGATGAGATGATCGGGGAATTCAGGGAGCTTACGGCTCTCCAGGAGGAGATGAAGTGCGAATTTTCCTGGTCTGTCCACCTGACAAATATGCTCTCAGGGATCACATCGACTGCGGATCCGCGCTATGAAGAGCGCAAACAGCAGCTGATGGATAAGTTCGATCAGCTGTATGAGATCGGAGTGAGGCGTTTCTGCATCCTGAATGATGATTTCGGGTCCGGGTCCAATGAGGTCGTTGTCAGCCTGATCAATGACCTGAATGAGGAATATGTCGGGCCGAAGGGCTGTGAAAATATCATCTACTGCCCTCAGGGATATAATAACAGCTGGGCGCGTCCCGCGGAGCTGGAGGCGATGAGAGGGTTTGACGAGGATGTGCTTATTTTCTGGACGGGCCTGGATGTGAACTCGCCTTTCGAGCAGAGCTCCATTGATTATGTGATCGAGAATACGGGGCACAGCCCGGTATTCTGGGTGAATTATCCGTGCAGCGAGCACGCGAAATCCGGCGTGTTCCTCGGAAGCAGCGCCCACTATATCAGGGATGATATTACGGGCCTGGCAGGTGCGGTTTCAAATCCGATCTTTTTTGCAGAGGCGGATAAGGTCGCGCTCTTCCAGCTGGGGGCGTATTTCTGGAATGTAAACAATTATTCGGAACATACGGAAGAGGTATGGGAACAGTGCTTTAAATATCTCCAGCCGGAAGTCTATGACGCATATCTGACCATCGCCAGGAATGTGTCTGACTGTCCGGGATCGGGACGGGTCCCGCAGGGATTCGAGGAATCGCTGTACATTAAAGAGACTTTGGAGAGTGTCCGGGCAAAGATTGAGAGCGGGACAGATATCTCGCAGGATACGGAAGCCCTGGAGCTTCTCGCGGAGTTTATCCATATCCAGTCCGCGGCTGACGAGTTTGTGGAATACTGTGAAAATGACGCGCTTGTCCGGGAACTGTCGAATCCGGGGAATACGGATGGAGGCGAAGGTTGGATCCAGGCTCTGAAAAATGTGGCAAAGGCGGGAGAACTCCTGCTTACCGCGGAGATGGAGATGGGGAAAGACTCCGCTGACCTGGGAAAAGTCTGGGAGTCATTCGCGTCTGCCTCTGCGGAGATGGGCAGGTACAGCGAGAGGACCTACCTGTATCCGGACGGCGCCAGCAGACCGGCGGTAAAAGCGGCAAGTAAGAGGCTCGTGCCGTTTGTGGAATACTGCCTTGAGGATGTGCGCGCGTATATGGACGGGATCCTCGCGGAGGCAAATGAAGAGACCGCTGCGGACAGAGTCTACACAAATATAGAGGAATATGCCGCCGCGCCGCTTACGATCTGCGAGAAAGAATACGGCCTGCGGAATATTGGCAGGATCACGCTTGAACCGGGGGAATATATCGGGATCAAGAAAAAGGATATCGCGGAGATCTCAGAGATCATGCTGGAGGGGAGCGGCCTGGACGGCCTGAGCCTGGAATACTCCCTGCATGGAGATAAATGGACGGAAGCCGTACCGGGGAAACTGGGAGAAGCTGCGCAGGCGAGATATGTGCGGCTGGCCAATGCCGGACAGGAGAGTGTCTCCGCGGTGCTGTCAAAGCTGGCGGTTACCGTGGAAAACCTGGAGCCGGAGATAACGGTGGAAGATACAGTCATGTCCCTTCAGCCGGGGGATGACTGGAGTGAAACAGTGGACGGCAGCAAAGAGACTTATATTGAAACGGCCCGGAATCAGAAAAAGGGAGACTATATCATTTTTGACCTGGGGCTGACGCAGGAGATCCATGACATTGCGGTCTTTGCCGCGGACGGCGCCCAGAGGATCTACCAGGCGGATCTCTCTGTATCATCGGATAATGCAGAGTATAAAAAGATCAAAAGCTTCCGGGATGACGGAGTGGTGGAGCCGCCTGTGAGAAAATACGAGGCGGACGCAGATGGGATCAGCGCCCGGTATATCAAACTGGAGATCACGGCGGACGCGGATGCGGCGCTGCGGCTGTATGAGATCGAGGTCAACCGGGATGCGCAGAGACCGGGAAGGGTTGACCCGGCGGCTGTGATCACGAATACATCCGGGAACACAGAAAACATCAATGACAGGGATCTGTCCAGCGTATTCCTGGCGGGAGATGTAAAAGAAGGGGATTATCTGGAATACCGCATTACGGGAAATGTGAATGTGGAAAAGATCCGGATCCTCCAGAACGGTTCCTGCGGCGCGGAGGTGCTGGCAGTGCGCCCGGACGGGACAGAAGAAACTCTGGGGATACTGACAGCGGCTGACCAGACGTTTGAAGCTCCTGAGGGCGGCATTTATGCGGTTCGGCTTGAATTGAAAGCAGGCGTGGCGGCTGAGATCAGCGAGATCGTCATTACGTACGGCGAGGATGCTTCGGGAGATGTGGGACAGGCGGTCGATAATATCTATCTGGATGTAAATGTCCCGGATTCCGCGGAGGAAGTCAACCTGGCATTGAACCGGCCGGTGGAAGTGTCCGGCGTGGAAACTTCGTCTGTGAAGCCGGAGTCAGCCGTAGACGGGACGAAAGATACAAAATGGGACAGCGGCGCCCTGAAAGGAGCAGGCGCTTCGAGCCCTCAGTGGATCATTGTGGACCTGGGAGGATATTCGAATATGATCTCAGGGATCGAGATGAGCTACTATAATAAAGTCTATCCGACGGATTATGATATCCAGGTATCTGACGATAAAGAAAACTGGGTTACTGTAAAGACGATAACCCATGAGAACAACGGTCCGACTTATCCGGTGGATACTGTGGAGGATGAATTCGCGGTTCCGGTCATGGCGAGATATGTCCGACTTTTATTCCGCTCGATCAACAGTGGGGCGGCAGGCAATTGCATCGGTCTGCAGGAACTGGAAGTGGCCGGTGTGAGAAGGCATGCGGAGATGGAGTATGTCTCGGTACAGGAGATGGAAGGCCAGACTGTGGAAATCGGGGCAGAGGTGCGGCTCCCGGAATTTGTACAGGCAGCTGTGCGTGCTGAGGCTGACGGAGAAGAAACCGCCGTGATGGTAATGCCGGAGTGGGAGCCGGCGGAGGTGGATACGTCCGCGGACGGGGAGACTGATGTGCTGGGCAGCCTGCCGTACCGCTACAATCTGTCGAATCCGCAGGGCTGTGAGATCGCATTTGCAGTGACAGTCGGAGCAGGCTCTGAGGAACCGGATCAACCGGATCAACCGGATCCGGGCGAGGATGATACGGACCTTGTGAAAGGGAGTAAAGTCGAGGTGTCGGACGTGGAATGGGAGCTTGACGGATCTGCCCAGACAGATTATACCGGCGAGCTTGCAGTTGACGGGGACAGCGGCACGAGGTGGAGCAGCGGCCCGCTGAATGATAAGAGTTATGGGGAAGTGAAAGACCAGTGGCTCGTGCTTGACCTGGGCGGACATACAGCGTACATCAGCAGTATCCGCATTGATTACTACCGCAAGGTGTGGCCCACGTCCTACCGGATCCAGGTGTCGGATGACAGGGAAAACTGGATCGATATCAAGACGTATGACAGAGGGTCGTCTGACGAGATGGATATCACGGATACAGTCAGCCTGGATATACCGGTCATGGCAAGATATATCCGTCTGTATTACCCTGCCGGCGGGTTAAATGAGAACGCGGCGGGAGGAAGCGTATCCATTAAGGAGATCGCAGTCACAGGCCAGAGAGCGGCGGAAGGGACCGTTTACAAGGCGGTGGAAGAGACGCTGGATCAGATCAAGGTACAGAATGATGCCTCTGTGTCGGATCTGGGACTGGAACAGCTGCTCAGCGTGAAGCTGGAAGAGGCCGGAAGAGAGCTGACGGTACAGGTCATCCCGGTTTGGGATACAGAGGGCTGGGAAGAAGCGGAAGATGCAGAGCTGGAGATCAACGGGATACTGCCTGTTGGAGATTATGTCGCAAATCCGGAAGGCATACAGGCTGTGCAGACTGTGGTAAAGGGCAGCCCGTCAACAGAAGACCCGGATCCGGAAGAACCGGATCCAGAAAACCCAGATCCGGAAAACCCAGATCCGGAAGATCCGAAGCCAGAGGAACCCGGAACCGAGGAGCCGGATCCGGAAGAACCGAAACCGGAGGAACCAGGAGCGGAAGAGCCCGGGGAAGATGGCCCGAAGGAAGAAGGGACAGATAATCCCGGCACAGAGGGACAGAATGGCGGAGACAGCAGTAAGGCTGTCCCGACAGGGGATGCCGCGAATGCGGGATGGATATACGCAGCAGTGCTTTCCGGCGCGGCAGCGGCGGTGCTGTATAAGAGAAAACGCAGGTCCTGAGAAGTTTTGAAGAGTACTTTCGGAATCTGCTCCCAGAATCTTAAAAAAAGTTGTTGACATAATGAAAAGCTTATAATATAATAATCCTTGCGCTACGGGAATGACAGGGTGCGCAAGGATTACCGGGGTGTGGCTCAGCTTGGCTAGAGCGCCTGGTTTGGGACCAGGAGGTCGCAGGTTCGAATCCTGTCA
>DWUV01000138.1 GCA_019120595.1 Candidatus Mediterraneibacter tabaqchaliae
ACTTAAAAGAATGGGATGCGGCGTTAATTTCAAAGCGGATGCCTGAGCCGCAGGCGAATCTTCCGCTTTGAAATTGTCCTTAGCCGTATCCCATTCTTTTTACGTCTTTCCCGGATTACGGAACCGGAACCAGAGCCATATCCCCGCCCGCTGCGAAACCGTCTGCATTACATCGACGGTTTTCGGACGTTCAACCATCAGGACGGCTCCCCAGCAAATACAGATTTCCCTCTTTTGGCGTTGATTTTTCTTCTCCTTCTGCCTAAAATATAGTTATCATGTTTTAGAAAAGAGGTCATCATTATGGATATAAAGAAAGCAACACTTGTTTTGGAGGGAGGAGCTACGAGAGGTGTCTTTACCTCCGGAGCCCTGGATTATCTTATGGAGAAGGATGTGTACCTGTCTCATGTGATCGGTGTGTCTGCCGGCGCCTGCAATGCAGTGGACTATGTGTCCAGGCAGCCCGGAAGGACAAGGGACTGTATGATACCGCAGGACAAGAGCGGGAATTATTATTACGGACTGAGGGATTTTGTGAAAGAGCGCAGTGTGATGAATATGGATCTGATCTTTGACAAATATCCGAATGAAATTATCCCGTTTGATTTTGATACATATTTCCATTCGGAGATAAAGTGCGAGCTGGTGACGACCAACTGCCTGACAGGGAAAGCGGAGTATATGGATGACAGGCAGGATAAGAGCCGGCTTATGAAGATCTGCCGGGCTTCCAGCAGCATGCCCCTCCTTACGCCGATCGTGAATGTGGACGAGACACCCTATCTGGACGGCGGGCTGGCGGATTCCGTGCCTGTGAGGAGAGCGCAGGAGACGGGCAATGACAAGATCGTGGTCATCCTGACGAAAAACGAAGGATACCGGAAGAAAGTCATATCCCCCGCGATGCAGAGGGTATACAAAAGGGCATACAAGTCCTATCCGAATCTGGTCCGGACCATATTCAGGAGAAGCTTTGAATATAATAAGACGATGAACCATATCGACCAGCTGGAAAAGCGGGGCGAGATCTTTGTCCTGAGGCCGCAGGTCAAGCCGGTGTCAAGGCTGGAAAAAAACAAAGAAACACTCTATGCCTTTTACGAACATGGGTACCATTATATGGAGAGAAGATTCGACGATCTGATGGAATATCTGGAGAAATAAGCCCAGAGAGCGGAAGAGATGAAGCGGCGGGATGGGATCGGGATGCGAAGCGGGCAGGAGAGAGCAGAGGAAAGAAGAAAGGAGAGGAGACTGCAGTATGGCAAAGCCTGAGATACTTGATTACACGCAGAACAGGGAGCTGTCGTGGCTCAGATTTAACCAGAGAGTGCTGGAAGAGGCAAGGGACGAGAGTGTCCCCCTTATGGAACGGATGAAGTTTGTCGCCATATTTACGAGCAATCTGGACGAGTTTTTTATGATCCGGGTGGGCAGCCTGTATGATATGGCTGCTGTGGATAATAAAAAGCTGGACATACGGTCCGGCATGACCCCGGAGCAGCAGCTGGATGCGATCTACCGGGCAGTGGCCCCGCTGTATAAAGAGCGGGATAAGACCTATGCGGAGATCAAGAAACAGCTCCAGCCATACGGTGTGTGCGGACTGGATATCAGGGACCTGGAGCAGCAGGAAAAAAAGTATGTAAAAAAATATTTTAAGGAACAGATCCTTCCGGTGCTTTCTCCCCAGATCGTAGACGCGAACCATCCGTTTCCGCATCTTTTGAACAAGGAAATCTATGTGGTGGCGAATCTGAAAATGAACGGGCATGATATGACAGGGATCGTGCCTGTCCCGCAGTACATATCGGATATCCTGTATCTCCCGGGACATGACATCCGTTATATCCGCATGGAAAAGGTGATCATGGAGTACCTGGAGCTTGTGTTTGACAAGTACGAGGTGTCGGATAAAAATTATATCTGCGTGACAAGGAACGCGGATGTATCCCCTGATGATGAGGCGTTTGAGGACCATGAGGATTTTCGGTTCATCATGAAAGAGACCCTTCACAAGAGGCGCAGGATGGCGGTGGTCCGCCTGGAGACCGCAGCCCCTCTGGGGAAAGAGATGGAAAAATATTTCTGCAGCCGGTTTAAGATCACGCCGAAATGTATTTTCCGGACAAAGATGCCCATGAAGCTCGGGTTTATCTTCTCCATTGCGGATAAGCTCCCGGAGCCTATGAAGAGAGCGCTGACGTATGAGCCGTTTACGCCGCAGCCATCGGCGTCTCTTACGGATGGGAGCGTGATGGAGCAGGTGAAGAAAAAGGACGTCCTGCTCGCCTATCCGTATGAAAGCATGGATCCATTCCTTCAGCTGATCAGAGAAGCTGCGTCAGATCCGGATGTGATGACCATTAAGATCACGATCTACCGGCTTGCAAAGAAGGCACGCCTGGTGGAATATCTCTGCGCCGCAGCGGAAAACGGCAAGGAAGTGACCGTGCTCATCGAGCTGAGAGCGCGCTTTGACGAGCAGAATAATATCGAGTGGTCAGAGCGCATGGAAGAGGCGGGATGCCGTGTGATCTACGGGATCGAGGGCTATAAGGTCCACTCCAAGATCTGCCTGGTCACATACAGAAATAAAAACGAGATCCGATATATCACCCAGATCGGGACAGGAAATTACAATGAAAAAACAGCGAAGATGTACACGGATTATTCCCTTATGCCATCAGACCAGGAGATCGGGGAAGATGCGGCGGTGTTTTTCAAAAATATGTCTATCGGAAATCTGGATGGGGTGTACCGCCATCTGATCGTGTCTCCCACAAGCCTGAAGCAGAAAGTGCTCGCCCTGATGGACGGGGAGATCGCAAAAGGAGAGCGCGGACGCATTGTCATGAAAATGAATTCTGTGACAGATATGGATTTTATCCGCAAGACAGCGGAAGCCTGCCAGGCCGGGGTGCGTGTAGACCTTCTCGTGCGCGGCATATGCTGTATCCTGCCGGGGATACCGGGAAGGACGGAGAATCTGCGGGTGACGAGTATCGTGGGGCGGTATCTGGAGCACCCGAGAGTGTTCGTATTCGGCGCCGGGGCGGACGCGAAGGTCTATATCGGTTCTGCGGACATGATGACGCGAAACACGGAAAAGCGGGTGGAAGTGGCATGCCCGGTCTATGACGAAGGGATCAGGAGACGCCTCATGCATGATCTGAAGGTCATGCTGTCAGACAATGTGAAGGCAAGGCAGATGGACAGCGACGGCACATACAGAAAGAAAAGCCAGGAAGGAGCCCCGGTGAACGCCCAGGAGACATTTATGCGAGAAGCGCTCAGCGCGAACAGGGCTTCCGCGGCCGCAGAGAAAAAGGAAAAGCGTTCCCTCCTGGCAAGAGTGTTCGGCGCATTCTGGAAGAAGAAAAAATAGGGAAAAACAGTCAGGAAAAATAACCTGCCGCCGGGTCATGGCCTTATGGACAGACGGGCAGATCAAGGGTATAATTGATACAGATGTTTTTAAAAACGGAAGGATGCCTTATCCGGTCAGGAGACGGCAGGCACAAAACAGGATTTTCAGGAGGAAAGCAAAATGCAGAAACAGGAAGCGACAGGATTCGGAGTGACAGCAGACGGAAAGGAAGCCCGCCTTTACACTCTGGAGAACAAAAACGGGATGAAAGCATGCGTGTCAGATTACGGCGCGGTCCTGGTGGATCTTTTCGTCCCTGACAAAGAGGGGAAGATGCGCGACGTGGTACTCGGATACGGGGATGCGGTAGGGTATGAAAAAGGCGATGCTGCCATTGGGGCTGTGGTAGGAAGGAGCGCCAACCGCATCGGCGGGGCAGGGTTTGACCTGAACGGCGTGCACTATGACCTGGCGAAAAACGACAATGGGAAAAACAGCCTCCACAGCGGCCCGGATTATTATCACAAACGTTTCTGGGAAGTGGAGGAATATGATGCCGGACATATCTCGCTTCTGCTCCACAGCCCGGACGGTGACCAGGGGTATCCGGGAGCCTTGGATATGCATGTGACATATACTCTGGATGACGACAATACGCTTACCATCCACTACGAGGCAGTGCCGGACCAGGATACAGTCATTAATATGACAAACCACAGCTATTTCAACCTGAACGGACATGACAGCGGATCTGTGCTGGACCATAAGGTGACATTAAACGCAGACTATTTTACCCCGGCTGACGCGGAGTCTATCCCCACAGGGGAGATCCGCGGAGTGGAAGGCACTCCTATGGACTTCCGGGCAGGAAGAGTGCTCGGCGACGACATCGACGCGGATTATGAGCCTCTCCGGTTCGGCAGCGGATATGACCACAACTGGGTGTTGAAAAATGAGGGCAGATTTGATAAAGTAGCAGAAGCAGTATCAGACAAGAGCGGGATCGTGATGGAAGTATATACAGACCTTCCGGGAGTCCAGATCTATACGGCGAATTTCCTGGACAATGAGCCGGGGAAAGAGGGCGCATCCTATATGAGGAGAGGCGCAGTGTGCTTTGAGACGCAGTATTATCCGGATTCTGTACACCATGAAAACTTCCCGCAGCCGGTCTGCAGAAAGGGTGAGAAATACGACACCCGCACAGCATACCGTTTTCTGACACGTGAATAAAGCGGACAGACGAGAAGGCTGCAGGTCCACTCTTTTTACATAACATAGTAGGGAGTGGACCTGCGGCGTCTCTTGTCCGGGAAAAGGACAGATCAGACTACATCATATGGCAAAAGCAGTATATATCGCGGAGAAGCCCAGTGTGGCGCAGGAATTCGCAAAAGCATTAAAACTGAACACAAAACGAAGGGACGGCTACCTCGAATCAGATGAGGCGGTCATCACATGGTGCGTAGGCCACCTGGTTACTATGAGTTACCCGGAGGAATATGACCCGGCGCTGAAAAAGTGGACTCTCCAGACTCTCCCGTTCATTCCGGAAGAATTTAAGTATGAGGTGATCCCGGGAGTGGCGAAACAGTTTCAGACCGTAAGTTCGATCCTGAACAGAGAGGACGTGGATACGATTTATGTGTGTACAGACTCGGGAAGGGAAGGAGAGTATATCTACCGTCTGGTGGAGCAGGAGGCCCATGTGACCGGGAAGAAGCGGCGCAGGGTCTGGATCGATTCCCAGACAGAGGAGGAGATCCTGAGGGGCATCCGGGAGGCGAAAGACCTGTCGGAGTACGATAATCTCAGCGCCTCGGCCTATTTAAGGGCAAAAGAGGATTACCTGATGGGCATCAATTTTTCCCGGCTCCTGACGCTGAAATACGGGAACAGTATCTCGGATTATCTCCATAAAAAATACGCGGTCATCTCCGTCGGCCGGGTCATGACATGTGTGCTGGGCATGGTAGTGCGCAGGGAGAGGGAAATCCGGGAATTTGTAAAAACCCCGTTCTACCGGGTGGTCAGCACAGTGGACGCCCAGGGGCACTCCTTTGAAGGAGAGTGGCGCGCGGTCAGAGGATCCCGGTATTTTGAATCCTTTGACCTGTATAAAGAAAATGGGTTTAAGGAAAAGAAAAAGGCAGAGGAACTGATCGCTTATCTTACAGAAGAACAGCCTGTGCAATGTGTCATAGAATCTGTGGAAAAGAAGAAGGAGAAAAAGAATCCCCCGCTCTTATATAATCTGGCGGAGCTCCAGAACGACTGTTCCAAACGCTTCAAGATCAGCCCGGATGAGACGCTGCGCATCATCCAGGAACTCTATGAGAAGAAGCTGGTGACTTATCCCAGGACAGACGCCAGAGTCCTGTCCACCGCAGTGGCAAAGGAGATCAGCAGGAATCTGAACGGCCTGTCCAAATATCCGATGGCCGCGCCGTATCTGAAGGACATCCTGGGCTTCGGGTCACACAAAGGCCTGGCAAAGACCCGGTATGTCAATGACAAACAGATCACGGACCATTATGCCATCATCCCCACAGGGCAGGGGCTTGGCGCTCTCAACTCTCTGCAGTCTGTGTCCCACAAAGTATATGACCTGATCGTGAGGAGATTTCTGAGTATTTTTTATCCGCCGGCAGTGTATCAGAAGGTGGCCATCGTCTCGAAGATCCGGGGCGAGAGCTTTTTCTCAAGCTTTAAGTTGCTGGCGGAAGAGGGTTACCTGAAAGTGGCGGGTATCCCCCAGGGCAGGAAGCAGGCGCAGGGAAGCTCTCAGGATCCCCGGACGCCGGAGCCCGGGGAGGAAGGTACGCAGGAGACTGGCGCAGAAAAGGACAGCGGGGAAAGCGTAGACCAGAACCTGGATACAGCACTGTTTGAAGTGATAAAGACGCTGAAAAAAGGGACGGTCCTC
Source organism: Candidatus Mediterraneibacter tabaqchaliae (assembly GCA_019120595.1). Lineage (GTDB taxonomy): Bacteria > Bacillota > Clostridia > Lachnospirales > Lachnospiraceae > Mediterraneibacter > Mediterraneibacter tabaqchaliae. The sequence continues at coordinate 6,300 of DWUV01000138.1, forward strand.
CCTGTGAAGTCGTTAGAGATCAAGGAGGGGGAGACCTCTCCGCCGAAGAGATACAATTCCGGTTCCATTATCCTTGCAATGGAAAATGCAGGACAGCTCATCGAGGATGAGGAGCTGAGGGCGCAGATCAAGGGCAGCGGCATCGGCACCAGTGCCACAAGGGCGGAGATCCTGAAGAAGCTGATCCATATCCAGTATCTTGCCCTGAATAAAAAGACGCAGATCATCACGCCCACCCTCCAGGGGGAGATGGTGTACGATGTGGTGGATCATTCCATCCGCCCGCTCCTGAACCCGGAGCTCACTGCAAGCTGGGAGAAGGGGCTTACCTATGTGGCAGAGGGGAGTATCACGCCGGATGAATACATGAAGAAGCTGGATGATTTTATCACCAGGAGGACTGTCGGCGTAAAAGGAATGAATAACCAGTATCAGCTGAGAGCCTGCTATGACAGAGCGGCAGGTTTTTATAAAAAGGCCGGAAGCGGCAGAAAAGGAGAAAAATAAATGGAAGCATTGACAGTAAAAGAACTCTACACACTGGATCAGACGATCGCAAAGGATATTTTTGAAGGCGTGACTTACCCGTGGGAAGTCCTGCCGAAGATCAGCAGCTTCATCGTAGAGCTGGGGAACACACTGAGCAGCGATGAGTACGAGAAGCGCGGGGAGAATGTGTGGGTCGCAAGATCTGCAAAGGTGGCTCCCACCGCATACATCAATGGCCCTGCGATCATCGGAAAGGATGCGGAGGTCCGCCACTGTGCGTTTATCCGCGGCAATGCCATCGTCGGAGAGGGCGCTGTGGTCGGTAATTCTACGGAGCTTAAGAATGTGATCCTCTTTAATAAAGTACAGGTGCCGCACTACAATTACGTGGGAGATTCCATCCTCGGATATAAATCCCACATGGGCGCGGGCTCTATTACGTCAAATGTAAAATCTGACAAAAAACTGGTCGTTGTCAAGACGCCGGAAGGAAATATCGAGACAGGCATGAAGAAGTTCGGCGCCATGTTGGGAGATGAAGTAGAGGTCGGATGCGGAAGCGTGCTCAATCCGGGAACTGTTGTGGGAAGCCACAGCAATATTTATCCGCTCTCCTCTGTCCGCGGGTTTGTCCCGGGGAACAGCATATACAAGAAGCAGGGCGAAGTTGTAGAGAAGAGGGCGGACTGATGAGAAAGATCGGTTTTATCGGAGTTGGGATCATGGGAAGATCCATGGTCCGCAATCTCATGAAGGCAGGATATGAAGTCCATATTTACGCGCGCACAAAGGCGAAAGTGGAAGATGTGATCAGCGAGGGCGCAGTGTTCCATGATTCAATCGCGGAGTGCGTGAAGGACAGGGATGCTGTCATCACCATCGTAGGGTTCCCCCAGGATGTGGAAGAGGTATATTTTGACAGCGGAAATATCCTGGACAGCGCATCGCCCGGGACTTATCTGATCGATATGACGACTACAAGCCCCATGCTGGCAGAGAAAATCTTTGAGGAGGGCACGAAAAGAGGCTTCCATGTACTGGACGCGCCTGTGACCGGCGGGGATACAGGGGCAAAGGAAGGCACTCTTTCCATCCTCGTGGGCGGTGAACGCCAGGACTATGAAGCATGCCTCCCTCTTTTTGAGGCGATGGGGACGAATATCAATTATGAGGGTAAGGCAGGCAGCGGGCAGCACTGTAAGCTGGCAAACCAGATCATGATCGCAGGAACCCTCTCGGGAGTATGTGAAGCCCTCACTTATGCGAAAGAGAAGGGACTTGACCCGGATACATTTATGAAGTCCGTTGCCACAGGGGCGGCGGGCAGCAGGCAGCTCGATCTCTATGGGGCAAAGATCATCGCAGGGGATTATGCTCCGGGATTTTTTATGAAGCATTTCATAAAGGATATGAAGCTGGCCCTCATCGAGGCGAACAAAAGCGGCATCGACCTGGGGGTTCTGAGCCAGGTGCTGGCAAACTGCGAGGAGCTTGAGGCGGAAGGATGCGGTGAGCTGGGGACTCAGGCGCTCATGAAATTTTATGATGAGGAGCACCGTTACAGCGGTGAAGAAGAGTAAATAAGATATCTATTGACAAACAGAAAAGAGTCTCGTATTATTGTACTAAATCAACAGTACAGTAGTGCGGGGCTTTTTTCTCTCCGCACAGACAGGAGGCAGTATGTTAGAGATACAGGGCTTGAGCAAATCATATGGAAAAAATCTGGCGGTGGATGAAGTCAGCTTTACTGTCCCGGACGGGCAGGTGGGCATCCTCCTCGGGCCGAACGGCGCGGGAAAATCCACGATCATAAAAAGTATCGCGGGGCTGCTCAGATACAAAGGCACGATCCTTATTGACGGGATCCCTGCGAGAAGGCTTGAAGCGAAGCGGATCTTTGCCTACGTGCCGGAAATCCCGAATATGTTTGAGGCGCTCACTGTGAGGGAACATATCGAATATGTCAGGATGGCATACAGCAGCGATATTACGGACGAAGAGATCGAGGAGATCCTGAAGGAATTCGAGATGGATGACAAGCAGGATAAGCTGGGGAATGAGCTGTCAAAGGGGATGATGCAGAAGGTGAGCATCTGCTGTGCCCTCGCTGTGAAGCCGAAGGTGATCCTCCTGGATGAGCCTATGGTAGGCCTTGACCCGGCGGCGATCAGGATGCTCAAAGAGGTGGTCCTGCGCCTGAGGGACCAGGGCGTGACGGTCCTGATCAGCACCCATATGCTTGAGATGGTGGAAGAGCTCTGGGATGTGATGTTTGTGATGGAAAAGGGACGCATCATCGGTTCCTATACAAAATCCGACGCAGAGGGAAGAGACCTGGATGATCTCTTCTTCGCTATGACAGGTGGTGAGAAGCAATGAGAGCGCTGATGTATCTTACCAGACGCAGCCTGGTGAATAATCTGAAAAAGGCAGTACAGAAACCCTCGACCCTGATCGCGCTGATCTTTGCCATCGGATACGGGATTTTCATCGTAGTCTCCCTGGGCGGCCTGGCTGTGAGCATCCGGCTGGATTCCGTGAGAGGGCTTCTGATCATTATTACAGCATGGTGTATTTATGCTACTCTCGGGAACTTTATGGCATATTCTTCCAGGAAAGGGATCCTGTTCAAACCTGCCCACGCGCACTTTGTATTTACAGCTCCCATCAGTCCCAAGGTGGTGCTCCTGAACTCGGCCTGGATGAATTACGTGCTGTCCGTGGTGCTGTGGGCTGTCCTTGCCATCGGAGGGCTGACTGTATTCCAGGTGGCGCCGTGGAAAGTGCTTTTGCTGATCCTCGCCGGAGGAGTGATGGAACTGGCTTTGGAAGTTTCGGTCATGGTATTCCTGTATACGAACGACCGTCTGCCGGAGAAACTGATGAAAGGGATCCGCACGTTCATCAAGGTGTTCCTCATCGGTTTTACTCTTCTGGTCGTACTGTATTTCAGGAAGAACGGGATGACCGTGGGATCGGCGTCCGAGTTTGTTGACTGGGATGTGCTCCAGATGATCCCGGTGATCGGATGGCAGATCGCCGCGTACCGCCTGATCCTGCTCGGACCGACCCTGCTCAATGTAATCTGCTCCTGTCTCTATGCGGCATCCGTGATCGTGTCAGTGGCAGCTGTGAGCCGTATGCAGTGCAACGGGGGATATTATGAGGAAGCGGCAAAATTTGCGGACGATTATGCAGAGATAAAGAAGAGGCAGAAGAACGGCGAGACAGTCTTCGGCATCAGCGGGAAGAAGAGAAAATTCCGGCAGGTGCGCGAGCGCATCAGCGCAAAAGGCGCAAAGGCAATCTTTTACAGACAGCTCCTGGAATATAAAAAAGAGAAATTTTTCATTTTTTCAAAAGTCACACTGATCGCTGCGGTCATTGCGTTTTTCCTCTGCTATACGCTGAGGGATGCCGCGATGGAGACCGGAGTGGCTGAGTTTTTCCTGCTGGGAGTCATTGCCTACATGTCGATCGTGATGAGCGGGTATCTGGGGAAATGGGAAAATGAGCTGAAAAACCCGTATCTGTATCTGATACCGGACACTCCGATGAAGAAGCTGTGGTACGCGACTCTGATGGAGCATGTCAAAGCCCTTGTGGACGGGTGCATCATCTGTATCCCCGTAGGGATCTTCTGGCATGTGAAGCCTGTGTATGTGGTGTTCTGTATCCTGATCTATGCTGTGCTCCAGGCGGACCGGCTGTATACAAAGGTGATCGCCCAGTGCCTGGTGGGAGAGATTTTCGGGAAGACCGGGCAGGACGTGCTGAGGATGTGTGTCCAGTTCGCTCTCCTGGGAATGGGAGCTGGAGTAGCGGTCATTGTCGGGATCTTTATCAATACCGGGCTGATCTTCCCGATCCTTCTGGTGTACAGTGTGATGGTCACCGCTGCGATGGGATTCCTGGCATCACTCAGGTTTGAAACGATGGAACAGTTTGTCTGAAAAGGGAAGTATGGCGCAGGGACGGGATCAGCCCTGTTCCGGAGAATGGCCGGTATCGAAACAGGCCGGAAGAATACCGGAAAAATACTGGAAAGAATAGTAGGAAAATAAGTTGACACGGGCGGTAAGCCCGTGTTATCCTATGAGCAGTTGCTTTAATACTTTAAAGCGTTGCGCTTTAAAGCAAGTTAGCAAACAGGGAAGTCTGGCTGCACAGGAAATGGGGCAGTGGATGGAGAGGAAAGAAAAACAGAAAGATGAGGAAAAAGAAATGGGGATCAAACTTGTATTACTTGTAATATTCTTTGCCATAATGGTCGGGGTGGGAATCTATTCCAGGCGCCATATTGCCAGTGTGGACGGGTTTGTGCTCGGGGGAAGGTCTGTAGGGCCCTGGCTCACTGCGTTCGCATACGGCACATCCTATTTTTCGGCAGTTGTATTCGTCGGATATGCAGGGCAGTTCGGATGGAAATACGGGATCGCAAGCACATGGATCGGCATTGGGAACGCTGTGCTGGGAAGCCTGCTTGCCTGGGTCGTACTGGGGCGCAGGACCAAGGTCATGACACAGCACCTCGGATCCAGGACGATGCCGGATTTCTTCGGACAGAGATATGACAGCAAGGCGCTGAAGGTCACAGCATCTGTGATCGTGTTCGTATTCCTGATCCCGTATACAGCGTCCGTGTACAACGGGCTTTCCAGGCTGTTTGAGATGGCATTTAACATCCCGTATACATGGTGTGTGATCGTGATGGCGGCATTTACGGCGATTTATGTCATACTGGGCGGATATATGGCAACAGCGATCAATGATTTTATCCAGGGGATCATCATGCTGATCGGGATCGTGGCAGTAGTGGCCGCAGTGCTGAGCGGTCAGGGCGGATTTATGAACGCGATCTCTGAGATGTCTCAGATTCCAAGCGATGTGGCAGTGACACAGGGACAGCCGGGCGCGTTTACCTCTTTCTTCGGCCCGGATCCCATAAACCTTCTCGGAGTTGTGATCCTTACCTCTCTGGGAACATGGGGACTGCCTCAGATGATCGGAAAGTTCTATGCCATCAAGGATGAGAAATCCATTAACACAGGTACCGTGATCTCTACGCTTTTTGCTGTTGTAGTATCAGGAGGATGCTATTTCCTCGGCGGGTTCGGGCGGCTTTTCGACGGTCCGGAGATCTATGACAAGGCGACAGGGGCAATTGTGTATGACAGCATTATCCCGCATATGCTCTCAGCCCTTCCGGACATCCTGATCGGGATCGTGGTCGTGCTTGTGCTCTCGGCATCCATGTCCACGCTGTCATCGCTGGTGCTGACATCCAGCTCTACACTGACACTGGATCTTCTGAAGGACAATGTGATGAAAAACATGACAGAAAAGAAGCAGATCATCACCATGCAGGCGCTGATCGTATTCTTCATCGTAATATCCGTTGTCATTGCCCTTGATCCGCCTGTCTTTATCGCGCAGCTCATGGGGATCTCCTGGGGAGCGCTGGCAGGAGCCTTCCTGGCGCCGTTCCTCTACGGGCTGTACTGGAAGGGCGTGACCCGGGCAGGCGTGTGGGCAGGGTTCATCGCAGGAGTGGGGCTGACTGTGTCCAATATGTTTATCGGATACATCGAATCCCCGATCAACGCGGGCGCAGCGGCAATGGTAGCAGGTCTCATCGTAGTGCCGGTGGTCAGCCTGATCACGCCGAAGCTGAAGAAAGAAAAAGTACAGGAAGTGTTCGAGTGCTATGAAGAAAAAGTGACCATCACGAAGAAACATTCCCTGCAGGAGTAAATCTGTAATTTGCGGGGGAGCCGGACGTTTTACTCTAACAGTGGCTCCCCCGCAAATACAGATTTACAGTACGAGGGATGGTGCGGCATATGTGCGTGCCGCCATTTCCTGGTCGAGCAGGTACAGGCTCTTCGGATCGGATCCGAACAGTTCCATCTTTTTGATCAGGTCGTTCGCGTTTGTCTCTTCCTCGCCCTGTTCTTTGACGAACCAGTCAAGGAACTGCATGGTGCGGAAGTCTTTAATTTCATAGGCTGTTCCGTAAATATTGTTGATGAGGCCTGTCACATAGCGCTCATGCTTCAGGCCGGCGTTCAGGACATCGATATGCTTTTCTGCTGAGAATTCCGGCTTTTCGATCGCTTCGAATGTGATCCTGGCGTCATTGTTCTGCATGTACTGTACAAAGAGCATTGCGTGATCTCTTTCTTCCTGTGCCTGGATCTGATACCAGTTCGCAAATCCGTCAAGGCCTTCCTCAGAAAAATAATTTGAAAATGCAAGATACAGATAAGCGGAGTAAAACTCCTTATTGACCTGTGTGTTTAAAAGTTCAGCTACTTTTTCGTTTAACATATGTATAGTACTCCTTTCATAAATTTGCTTAATCCTTATACAGTATAAGCCTGTAAAGAAAGAAAAACAATGGGCTAAAAAACAGAGCTGAGATTGTATGGGAAAAAATACCTGAAAGGGACTTGTATTTTCAGGAAACAACTATATAATAAAGAAGTGAATAATCCCTAGTAAAATACTAGGAATTAAATAGGCTAAAAAAAGGAGGAGAACACATATGGTAAATATACAGAAAGCAGCGGTGATAGGATGCGGATTTGTAGGTTCAACTATTGCGTATACGCTTATGCAGAAAGGAATGTTTTCGGAGATGGTCCTGCTGGACGCCAATCATCCGAAAGCAGAGGGCGAGGCTATGGACATCAGTCACGGACTGCCATTTGCACATGCAATGGATATCTATGCCGGGACTTATGAGGACATAGCGGATGCATCCGTGGTGATCATTACCGCGGGAGCTAACCAGAAACCGGGTGAGACAAGGCTGGACCTGGTACACAAAAATGCAAAGATCATGAAAATGATTATTTCCGAGATCAAGAGGGTGAAATGCGAGGGAATTCTTCTTATTGTTTCCAATCCGGTAGACATTCTGACGCAGGTGGCGCTGAAGGAATCAGGATTTCCCAAGGAGAGGGTCATAGGTTCCGGAACAGTGCTTGATACCGCCAGGCTGAAGTATCTGATCAGTGAGAAACTGAATGTGGACAGCAGAAATGTGCATGCGTTTATCGCAGGAGAACACGGTGACAGTGAACTCGCTGTATGGAGCTGCGCAAATATTTACGGGATCGGTCTGGAAGAATTTGCTCAGATGAAGGGATACAAAGATTTTAAAAAAGAAAAAGATGAGATCTATCACGCGGTGCGGGACAGCGCTTATGAGATCATCGAACGAAAAGGAGCAACTTATTATGGAATAGGGATGGCAGCCGCAAAGATTGCGGAGGCGATCGTAAGGGACAGCCATACAGTGGCGCCTGTATCGGTTTCATTAAATGGCGAGTACGGGCTGTCAGGCTTGTGCCTGAGCATACCATCGGTGATCGGACGGGGAGGCGCAGAGCAGGTGCTGGAAATTAATTTTGATGAAGAGGAGACAAAGAAGTTGAGAGAATCTGCGGAAGAGCTGAAAGGCGTATTGGGTGAGATCGGACTTGGATGAGCAGAAGTAAACATGAAAGAAAACCGGCAGGGTATGAACTGCCGGTTTTGACTTAGTAAGACGAGTCACTTTCATGTATCTTTGTTATTTAATATGTTTTTTTATCGCCTCAAAACTTTCTGTGCTGATCACATGTTCAATCTTGCACGCGTCTTCCGCCGCGACTTTCGGATCAACGCCCAGCCTTTCCAGCCAGGAAGAGAGGAGCGTGTGCCGTTCATAGATCAGATCCGCAATTTCCTGTCCGGATGGAGTGAGGGTGATATAGCCTTCCGGCGAGACGATGATATTTCCGTTTTCCCTGAGTTTTTTCATTGCTACACTGACGCTGGATTTTTTGAAATTCAGCTCTGTTGCAATATCGACAGAACGTACGACCGGAAGCTTCTGACTTAAAATAAGGATCGTCTCCAGATAGTTTTCAGCAGATTCGTTCGTATGCATGTTATCCACCTCTCTCGTAAGATTCGTGCGCTGCTACTCTTCGTCAAAAGAGGACAGCATCTTTAACAAGTATAACATAACCGGATTTTAAGGGCAAATCTCATTTATTAAAAATATATAAATTAAAGCATTGACAAAAAACGGAAGTTAGTTTAAACTATCATTTGTTAGATGTGATAATTAAAGAATCAGATATGTTTGTTTCATTGTGAATAATATAGTGAGAGGACTGGGCAGTATGAATTTATTGGATGCCAGAGAAGGCGAAGAATATATCGTAAAAAACGTTGTGACGGATGATGAAGAACTGGAAGCATTTTTGTTTTCACTCGGGTGTTACAGCGGCGAGCCGATCACTGTAGTCTCACGCGTGAGAGGGGGCTGCGTTGTCTCCATCAAGGACGGCAGATACAATATTGATACTGATTTAGCGAAAGCTATTTCAATATAAAAATAAAAAAATAGTAATTGGAGTTACTATTTTTTTTGCACAAAGGTTAGTCTATACTAATCGGAATGAAGGAGGAATTTTGTAAGATGAGAATTGCTTTTGCGGGGAATCCGAACAGCGGTAAAACAACTATGTACAACGCGCTGACGGGCAGAAACGAGCGTGTCGGAAACTGGGCTGGTGTTACGGTAGAGCGAAAGGAAAGCCTGATCAGGAAGGCTTATTACAATGGAGGAGAGGAACTGGTTGCGGTAGATCTCCCGGGTGCTTACTCCATGTCTCCTTTCACGTCGGAGGAGAGCATTACCAGCAGCTATGTGAAGCATGAAAATCCTGACGCTATTATCAATATTGTAGATGCGACAAATTTGAGCAGGAGCTTGTTTTTTACCACTCAGCTCCTTGAGTTGGGGATCCCGGTAGTAGTCGCTCTGAATAAAAGTGATATCACGGACAAGAAGCAGACGAAGATCGACGTAAAGCTCCTGTCTGAGAAGCTGGGCTGTCCGGTTATCAGGACGATATCTACATCCTCAGGACATGAAGGATTAAAGGAGGCTGTTGCACAGGCTGCCGCCCTAAAGGGCAAAGGTCAGAAGGCGCCTTATGTGCAGGCAGATATTGATCTGAAGGATAAAGCTGCTGTAGAGGCTGAGGACAGGAAACGCTTTGAATTTGTCAATGGGATCGTAAAGCAGGTCGAAAAAAGAAAGGTATTTACGAAGGATAAGAACTTTCAGGATAAGATCGACAGCATTATTACTCACAAGGTTATCGGCATCCCCATCTTTGCGGCGGTTATCTTCCTTGTATTCTACATATCACAGACAACTCTGGGAACCTGGATAGCCGACTGGCTGGTAGGTTGGATCGAAACTTTCCAGGGCTGGGTCGGAGGTCTGCTGGAAAACGCCAATCCACTGCTGTATGCTCTGCTCGTTGACGGCATCATCGGCGGTGTCGGCGCTGTGGTAGGATTCCTTCCTCTGGTAATGGTAATGTATTTCCTCATTGCCCTTCTGGAGGACTGCGGTTATATGGCTCGCGCGACAGTTGTGCTGGATCCGATCTTCAAGAGGGTCGGGCTGTCGGGAAAATCCGTGATCCCGATGGTCATCGGAACAGGATGCGCGATACCGGGCGTTATGGCTTCCCGTACGATCCGCAATGAAAGAGAGAGAAGAACAACGGCGATGCTTACGCCATTCATGCCGTGCGGTGCCAAAATCCCGGTCATTGCATTATTTGCAGGAGCATTTTTTGCCGATGCGTGGTGGGTTTCTGCTACAATGTATCTGGTAGGTATCGTGCTTGTACTTTTAGGAGCGCTGCTTGTCAAGAAGATCACAGGTCAGAAATACCGCAAATCCTTCTTCATCATCGAGCTCCCGGAATATAAGCTCCCGAGTCTGAAGAGAGCGTGCGTGTCCATGCTTGAAAGAGGAAAAGCGTATATCATCAAAGCAGGAACGATCATCCTTGTGTGCAACACTGTCGTACAGATCATGCAGACATTTAACTGGCAGTTCCAGCTTGTAGAAGAAGGAGCGGAGAGCACCTCGATCCTTGCAAGTATTGCTCATCCGTTTGCAATCTTGTTCATCCCGCTCGGATTCGGTGTATGGCAGCTTGCGGCAGCAGCTATAACAGGATTTATTGCAAAGGAAAATGTGGTAGGAACTCTGGCGGTCGTATACGGAGTTACAAATCTGATCGATACAGATGAGCTGGCGCTTGTCGGAAGCGGAAGTGAAGTAGCTACGGTTATGGCGCTTACAAAGGCAGCAGCTCTCGCATACCTGATGTTCAACTTGTATACACCTCCGTGTTTTGCTGCACTCGGAGCAATGAACTCGGAAATGAAGAGCGGAAAATGGCTGTTCGGAGGTATCTGCCTCCAGCTGGCAACCGGATATACGGTAGCTTTCCTTGTGTATCAGGTAGGAACCCTGGTCACAACAGGCGCTCTCGGAACAGCGTTTGTTCCGGGTCTGATCGCAGTCCTGGCATTCGCGGCGGTCATCGTGTGGAGGATCCGGAAATCAGACAGAGAATTTGCGGCAGAGTACAGTCTGCATGCATCTTAACGCAGAAATGTAATCAGTCGGCGGTGGGCAAAAGAGAACGTTTTGTCCACCTCTTGACGTTGAAATAGAAAGGACGCTGTTTGTTATGGCAGATATTATTGTAATCATTATTCTCGTGCTTTTGATAGGGAGTTCTGCAGCTTATATGATCAGGGCGAAGAAAAACGGCGTGAAGTGTATCGGATGTCCTGCCGGGGGGAACTGTCCCGGCAGCGGGAAAATGCCGAAAAAGAAACTTGCCGGACGCGTTGTCGGAAGGAAGACCATGGAGATATCGGGAATGAACTGTGCTCACTGTGCGATGGAGGTGACGAAGATATTGAATCAGATCGATGGTGTGAGCGCAGAGGTCAATCTCTCTAAGGGCAGTGCCCGGATTTCCTATGACAGGGAAATTGGAGATGATGCCCTGAAAAATGCAGTGGAAAAGATAGGATATCATGTGACCAGCATCACATAGAAGAGGAAACGATGCCGTGAGCAAGAAAGAACAGATCATAGAAAAACTGAAGGAAAACGGATGCCGCATTACAAAACAGCGCCGTATGCTGATCGATATCATCCTTGAAAATGACTGCTCCAGCTGCAAGGAAATCTATTATAAAGCCCTGAAGGCTGATGAAAAGATTGGGGTGGCGACAGTCTACAGGATGATCAATGCTCTGGAAGAGATCGGCGCGATCAGCCGGAAGAATATGTACAAGGTGGAATGCTCCGAAGACTGCGGGGCAGAGGGGGAAGGATGCAGGATCGTCCTTGATGACTACACTACATGCCATCTGTCGCCGGGAAACTGGAACAAAGTGGTCAGGGAAGGAATGCGGCGATATGGATATCTGAAAGATCAGAAGATCATGGAAATAAAAATCCAGAGATGAGACAGCGCACACCGGGAACATGATCCGGTTGTGCGCTGATCGTTTGTATAAAAATAGAATTAAAAAACAAAGTTAAGAATGTTTCCAGGTATAAATCCTGATTGAGACAAGGCGGCTGAGCGTCAGTATCACCGCTCCGAGGAGCAGCAGACAGAGTACCAGCGCGGGACTGAGGCTGAAGATCGCTTCAATACCAAGCAGAGCGCTGGATATCCCATATATAATGGCAATCAGGCATGTTACGCTGATGAAAAAGATGGTTCCCCACCGTCTGCCCAAGAGAAAATATCCCACATATATGACTGAGAGAAAGATCATAGAGATACTGATCCCGATGCCCCATATGCGGAGCGCTTCTGACAGCCGGACTGTATGGTGGATATATACCTGTGCTATGGCGCACAACAGAGCAAGAAAATTGCATAATATTATAAAACCCAGTCCGAGAAGATATTTTGCTGTTACGATCTGTGCTCTGGAGACAGGAAAAGTGATCATAAGTTTGTTAAAGTGGGCGGCCTCCTCCTGTTCCGTGGGATACTCCAGGGCACAGCCGCCAAACAGCGGCAGGATGATCATCGAAAACAGAATATAATAGTACTGGGAACGGATCAGAAATCCGACCGGTATAGTGACCAGGGCTGCGAATATGTAGGCGGCCGCATTTTTCGGAATACAGAAATTTTCATATAAATCTTTTAGAATGATTCCTTTCATCGTATCATTTCTCCTTTAATATAAAACAGCATAATATCTTCAATGGAGGCATTTTCAATCCGGACATCGGAGAAAATGCTTTTCAGCTTTTGTCTGTTGCTGACAAGCACCCGGCAGCTGTACGCTTCCTTTTTATACGCTGCGATGTCATCGGGGCTTAAGGCATCGAAAAGCTCTCTGCCGCAGTTGATGATTCCGTAGTTGTTCTGCAGGTCGTCATATGTCCTGACAAACAACAGCTTTCCTTCGTGAATGTAGGCAATATAATCCGCAATCTTATCCAGATCACTCGTAATGTGGGAGGACATCAGGACAGCGCGGTCTTCCGCCTCTGTGAATTCCCTCAGGATATCCAGGATTTCATCGCGCACCACCGGGTCCAGACCGCTTGTCGCCTCGTCAAGGATGAGCAGTTTCGGATCGTGGCTTAAGGCGGCGGCAAATTCCAGTTTTACCCGCATACCGGTAGAAAATTTTTTCAGCCGCTTCTTTTCCGGAAGATTGAATCGTTTCAGATAATCGAGGAACTTTGACTGATCCCAGTTTTTGTATATGCCGGAGAGCATTTTCCCCACGAAGAGTGGAGTAAAGCTCAGGTCATAGTGGGAATCGCTGAAAATGACGGAAATGTCTTCTTTTATGAGATTTTCCTGAGTCCTCAGATCACGGCCGAGGATTGTCACCTGATCGTACTGAGAATCTGTAATATTGAGCAGAGCGTTGATAAAGGTAGATTTTCCGGCCCCGTTCTCGCCGATCAGTCCCATTACTGTCCCGCAGGGGAGATCAAGGGAAATATTGTCCAGAATAAAATCTTTATATGTTTTGGTAAGGTTTTTTACCTGTATTGCATAATCGATCTTGTTGTTTTCAGTGAAAGTTACTGCTGAATGGTTCATATGTCAGTCCTCCGTGTAAACTACTTCCAGTGTATTTTTCAGGTCCTCAATGGAGAGTCCGTTTTCTTTTCCCAGGACAGCGGCATCAGACAGGAGTCTTTCGATCCTGCGCAGGTTTTCTTCCCTTATGAAATCCTGATTCTGGGCAGAGACAAACGTCCCTTTGGCGGGGACCGTGACTATGAAGCCGTCACGCTGCAGGTCGTCATAAGCCCGCTGGGTTGTGATCACGCTCACATGAAGGTCCCTGGCGAGTCTGCGCATAGAAGGCATCGGCTCGCCGGGTTTCAGCTCTCCTTTCATGATCATTTCTTTGATCTGCGAAGTGATCTGCTCGTAGATAGGGCGGTCACTCGCATTGCTTAAAATAATTTCCATATATTCACCTCATATCACTGTATTTACCGTTCGAACCCGTTCTTCCGGTACAGCGCCAGAAAGATGATAACAGATACGAGGAATTCTGCGGCAAGGACAATGATGCCTTTCATATCTGTGACAGGAAGACCATTGTCTATATTCGCAATGGCGTTAAAGATAATCCCTGTGAACAAAAGTCCTGATACCTTTTCCAGTGTCTCGCCGAATCCGGAGAACATGGGAATCATCATGAAGATGAGAAGCGCGGGGGTTGTGATCGTGCTTGCAGAGACCTGTGTCTTTGCAAAGATACCGAAGATCATGCCTATGACCGCGCTGATGGAAGAACATGCCACAGTGATCGCAAGGAAAGAGATCCACTGGGATGGTTCCATGTCAAATCCGGCGATAAAGGTGCAGAGTACATTTACAACCGAAGACATCAGGACGACAGGTATCAGGCTTCCGAGAAAAAATTCCAGCCCGTTGACAGAAGATGTCATCAGTGTGCGGAGCGTATTTTTTTCTTTTTCCTCCGCAAGGGCGGCCGCCGTACAGTAGACTCCTTCCATAAGGATATTCATGAGCACGCCCAGCGATAGAGCGTAAGCGCTCAAATCAAAGGCGCCTTCCGTGACCGCCCTGTATACAAGTTTCATAAGGAATGTAAATCCTAGGGAAAAGATGGGCATAATGATAAAGTTCTTGCTGAACAGCGCTTTTCCTTTTACTTCCATGATCGCGG
>DWUV01000139.1 GCA_019120595.1 Candidatus Mediterraneibacter tabaqchaliae
AGGGCTTCCCTGCCCGAATCTGGGGACCGGCGGTCACGGATATCACGGACCGTATGAGCACATCACGGCGGAAGGGATGGAAGCGGCGTGCAGGATCGCACTGGAACTGGTGAAGATTTATGCTGAGAAAACAGACACTGGCTCAGATCTGTGAACACAGGCCGAGCAATACAGACCGAGCAATAGCAGCACCAACTGAGCTGTGGAGGATATGATGGATCATAATATTTTGAAAAAAAGTCTCAGGATCGCAGCTGTCCTGTCATTCTTCCTGTTTTGCGCATTCGCTTTTTCCGGCTGCGGACATTACAGCAACCGGGAGGCCGCTGAATGGTTTCAGGAGAATGTGGTCGATGAGGGGATCATGGTCTCTAAAGAATACACGGACCGGGAAAACAGCAGCGGAGACGCGGAGCGTGTATGGACCGCTCATCTGAAAGATCTTCCGGAAGTAGAATTCGAACTCATCAGCCGCAGGACAGTCTCTCTTTTCGTCACTTACGATATGGAAACCACCTATCATCTGGAGATGGGCAGATTTTATCTGGAAAATTATAAAGACAGCAGCCCGTCCGCTCTCAGCGGACTCGAGACCGGCACCGATGTTTCGGAAGAGCACCTCACAGTCAGCGGGATCTACGATACCGTGTCAGAGATCGACACGATCTGCCGGGAAATGGGGAACCTGGAAGACTATATTGCGGCGCAGGAGTATCCCTGCCAGGTCACTTACGCCCTCGCCTACCGCGAGCCGCTTACTTTTAACGCCGCAAAAGAGCCATTTACCATGCGGTACACCTGCGTATCTGAGGACGGAGGAGCCGTTCCTGACTCTCTCAATGCCGGCACACTTGCAGACACACTCCGGAACCGGGCGCGGAACGCATTCGCCGGATACGCCGCTGCCTATCGGCTCGAGACAGATCAGTTTACTGAAGACCAGCTTGATGCTGCGGCAGGCCAATACGGCAGTCTCCGTTTTTCCATCACCCGGCCTGACGGCACAGAGCTCTGCTATCCCGAGCTGATCCTGGCATATTATGACAGCATGTCCTTCGGCTGTCTTTACGAAGTCCTGGTACGTGAGGGCACATTTCAGGTATCCGGAACTCCGGAAGAATTTACCTTTACAGCTGCCAACGGCTCAGTCTGCTCTTTTTCCTATTCATACCGGGTGCCGGTAAACAGATCAGACGAAACCTCCGGCGGGCTGCCGCAGCTGGGATCCTTTTATTATCTTTCCGGTGAGACAAAAGTCATCCTGACAGACGCTCCCCTGATAGACAGCGAACGCTTTTCCGCCCTGACGGGACTGACCTTTGACGCCCTTGATCATTAATACGCCAGGATACTGTCCGGCAGATAACCCATTATATCCCCGTCACACTTCCCGCCATAAGCGCTCCGCAATCTCCGCAAAATCGATCTTAAGATCCGCGTCAAAAACTCTGACCGGTACTTGGTCGGAAAATGAAAAGATCGTGATCTCCGGCGCATCTTCGCCCTCGAACCAGTAACATACGATCTTGCCCAGCTTCGCATCCACGATCCAGTATTCCCGGACGCCGGCATTCATATATTTCTGCACTTTGATCCCATAGTCTCTTTTCCGGCTGGAATCTGAGACGATCTCAATGCAGAAATCCGGCGCTCCGTAAATCCCTTTTCTCGTTATCCTTTCATTCTGACAGATCAGAGTGATATCCGGCTGTACGATCGTCCTGTCATCGCAGTCCAGCTGTACATCCAGAGGCGATGGAAGTATGCGGCATGGACCTTTGTTTTTACGGATATAAGCCCCAATTTCAAACAAGATTTCCGTCACCAGTTCCTGGTGTATAAATGCAGGCGCTTCCAGAAAGATCATCTCGCCGTCGATCAGTTCTGCCCGCATGTCCCCCGGCAGTTTCCTGTAATCTTCCACAGTATATTCCCCCTGCCGTCCTGTCGGGCAGGAAGCGGATGCTTCCCTGACAGCGTCCGCCGGGTCTCCGTTTTGCGGACTGTATAACACCTTTTCAAGCGCCTGCAGAGTATCATAACGGGGAGAGCGTGTTTCCCCGCTTAAGATCTTATTGATCGTTCCCACCGGGATCCCGGACAGCTGCGAGAGCTGTTCCGTAGTAAGCCCAAGTTCTCTCTTTCGCTCGTTTAATTTTTCATAAAGCATCGGACCGTCTCCTTTCTCCCGCTGCCAATCTCTTTACCGAACTATCTCTGCTGATTCCTGTTGTCTGTTCCCAGTATATATCCGTTTTATATAATTTTCAATCATTTACCCGCTTTCGGTGATTTTTCGACAGCAGTTCAGCCATCGGGCTGCGCGGGAGAGAAAATCATGCTCGCATGATTTTTCGAGCGGGCGGTCCGATGAGCTGAGCGCCCGTTTATGAGGAAAACAGCGGCGGCAGCCGCAGTAAGCACGCAGTGCGGTTTTCCGAATGGCGCGGGCTGAACTGTTACATTTTTTCTTCATAAAATATACTGTTGTGACTGATCAAAAATATCTCCTTTTTACCCCAAAAGGCAGGGCACAGATTTGCTCCATGCTCTGCCTCTTGTATTTTTCTGCTTTCCGGATCTTTGCTTTCCGAAAATGCATTACTCGATATCTGTCAGCTCAATCCCATATGTAACGGATGCTGAGTAGTGCACGCCTTTCTGGACTTTCAGATTGTCACTGGTGGAGTCCGGGAATTCCAGGTTCGCCGGGCGGAGTTCATAGTTCATTGTCCCGTTATCCGTAAACGCGGCGAGCTCCATGCCCTTGATCTGGTTTTCGAGGGCTCCCATCTTAAACTCGCCCTCTGTGCCCTTGATATACAGGGTCAGCGTGTAATCTTTTCCTGTCTCTTCATTGACACCTGTCAGATACAATCTTCCGAATGTTCCGTTTCCTTTCTCGAATGTTACGGAGATTTTCTTTCCTTCCGGAATATATTTTACATCGCTTGCAGTCACCGGCACCTGTGTGTTTTCTGTGGCGCTGAGTTCTACTGTCTCAGGGACCGTGATCGTATATACCGGATCATTCGGCACATATAACGTCAGGTCTGTTTTTGCACTTGTTGTATTTTCCGCAAATACCGGCATTGCAGTCAGCACTGCCGCTGCTGCCAGGACTGCTGTTCCAGCTGCTAATTTTTTCATGTCAGTTACCTCCTGTACTCTGCAACTTTGTCAGACTACATGCAGAACAGCTTTCACGACTGCGCCGTTGAGCGGGGTCAGTTCCTCATCCATCGCGTAAGTCGAGATATTCAGATGGATCTCATAATCTCCGGCCTCCAGCGGTTCCGTCACTTCAAACTCCCTCACTGCTTTTCCAGGTTCGATCAGATCTGATTCATAGATCGGGTTCTCACTGTCGTCGATCGTAATCGTATATTTGAAATAACATGTATTCTCCTCCGGATTTGCCAGGGTGATCTTCCATGTCGTTTCTCCTGTCGGGACTGTGATCTCTCCATACCCCGGGATCTTGATCCCGGTCTGTCCTTCTGACATATCTTTCATCTCGCCGTCCCAGTCTTCGGCTCCCTCGTCCAGCACGATCCCTTTTCCATCCGGGTTGTCCCTGCTGATCCCAAATGCCAGGAAGAGTCCGGCTGCCGCCGCGAGGATGACCAGCACGGCTGCGAGAATGATCCACTGTCTTTTTTTCCTGTTCTCCTGATTCTGCATATATTCTGTACTCTTCTTTCTGTTTTCTTTGTTTCAGAACACGGCCATTTCCGGCCAGTGTTTATTCGGCGTCAGTCACTTCGATCCCGAACATAATGCATCCCGTGTATTCGACGTCGTATTCATATCTTCCGGCAATGACCGGTTTGATCTGATACTGCTTTGTCTCATTTCCTGTAAAAGAGACAACTTCTTTTCCAACGCCGACTGCGCCTGTGGACGCATTTGTCTCGATCAGCTCCCCGTCTTCGGAAATGATCTGATAGCGGAGAGATGTCCTTGGAGTCGTCTTCGCTTCTACAAGCATCTGATCATTATATTTATCCGTACCGGAGATCGTCACGGAAATCTTCTTTCCTTCCGGAAGATTTTTTACATCCGATGCCGTAACGTCTACATAAGTCCCTTCATTCCCCATGGCTACTGAGGCCGGGATCGTCACCGAATACTCCGGCTCCGCGGTTAATGTGATGCTGAGCTGCTGCTCCGCTTCCGACGCCATAACGCCGGTCGGGAACACCATAGACGCAAGCGCCGCCGCCAATAATACCCTTGATTTTTTCATTCCTTATCCTCCTTCCTTTTTGCAAAAGGCCTTTTGTTAAAACAGGATAGCAGAGGGAAAGTCTCATTTTGTTTAAGAGGATGTAAAATTCTGGTAAATTATGGCACAGGTAAACCGCGGACACTATCTGCATAGAGCAAAAGCGCCCCCAAAGCCGTTTTTTAGCCTTGGGAACGCCCCATATTCATGATCCCATTTCAGATCATTATTCACAACTGGTGACACGGTCAAATCTTGAATTAATAAAACATATTTTTACTGCTTTTTATATCTTTTCCTAAACAGAATCAGGTTCGCTAAAATGATGGCAGCAATCACTGAAAAAATAACCCCGGCCATAATCCGGCTGCTGTCGCCTGTCTGGAGAGCAACAGTCTTATCGGCTCCATCACGTTCATCCGAAACGGCAGCGTTATCATGACCTTCCATTCCATCTGGAGATACGGGCTTCGCCAGGATATAATAACTACCTCCATCTGCAGTAAACTGAATTACCCCATTCTTTTTTATACTCTCCAGTTCCTTATTCTGTCCGGCAGTACTGAGCGAAAATAAAATACTGTCATTTTCGCATTTTTTAATAGAGATCTGAACTCCATCTGCAAAAATACGATTTCCATTTGTATCTTCGAACCATATATCAAATGCAGCTTCTATATCATATTTCCCGTCAATACAACCTTCCATCCATTCCCTTGCTGAAGATTCCGAAGGGGGAATAGAAAATACTTTGAGAACCACAGCTTCTGAAGGTATGCCTGTGACAGTAACCACATATCCGTCATCTGTTGTAACCGCTGCTGTTCCGCTGACCACCGAAGCTTCTTCCCACTGCGTATTTTTGATAAACCGTGCATATACATCTCCTGCAGTATATCCATCTTTTTTCTCAATGTACCCTGATGCCGCATAACAGGGCAGGGCAAGACCTGCTATTAATATGCATGTTAAGAAAAACGTAAAAAAGCGCTTCATCCTGTAGTCCCTCCTGTCACTGTTGTTGTCAATTCCGTGCTCCCTGCACTGCGGTAGGTTTCCGGTTCATATGCCATCAGTTTTAACCTGATCGTATCACCTTCTCCGGGAACCTTGCCAAATGTAACTGCCTGCACATATTCACCAGGCTTTATAAGCCCGGTTTCCCCAAGCATGTTTCCCTTACTGTCCAATACCCTAAGCTTCAGCCACACAGTATTGCTTTCCGGATTTGTAAACCAGATATCAGCAGTATCTCCATCCGGGATCACTACACCGCAGACAGATGCTTTATATACCTGGGCATCGATTTCTCCCCATCCCAGCTGTTCAGGTACGTTCGGAATTCCCTGAACAGCATTTCCATCAAAAGGAGGCGGTGTAAAATCCATCTTTTCACCTTTCTTGCCAGAAATTATCAGGGCAGCGCTCATCACTGCAAGAGACACAATACATATCAGCGCTGTGATTATCAACAACTTCCTCTCTTTTTTCATTGCTTACCTCCTCAATTCTCTCATGTGTATCCACCCTGACGAGGATAGACACACATCAGAGGTCAAGGCCGGGCGGATCTGTGCCCCGCCTTGACTGTCTCCTTTTGTTAATCTTAATTGATCGTAAGAGTTATCGTTCCAATTGTCGTATCCTCTGTCCCCTCCGGCAGAGAACCTGTAGGTGTAACAGTGATCATATCCACTACAGCCGAGCCTGCTGCACCATCAACGCCATTATCGGCAGTTGCAACCTGCAGAGCAGATGTGCTGAAATTCATACCTGCGGACTCATAACCAGGTTCGGCAGTATAGGAAGGAGTTGCTGTAATGTCGGTATTGGAGTGATTGGTCACAGTGATCGTCCCATTTCCGGCAGCCCATCCGGCTGAAGCAGCATCTTCATATTCATGTGTCTCAGGGTTCCAGTTTCCTTCAAAAGCACCGTTATAGGTAAAACTCAATCCCTCCCAGGCGATATCGACACTGTATACAGTTACAGTAGCCTCACTGCTGTATGTTCCTTTTACTTCTGCACTATCAGTTCCTCCGCTTGTAATTCCGTCAGCAGCAAAGGCTGTAACAGACATCCCCGTAATCATTGCCGCTGTCAATATAAAAGCCCCTATTTTCTTCATAACATTCATTTCCTTTCTTAAAATTCATACACTGTTAAATAATGTTCACAGTAATAGTCCCGATCTTGGTGAAGTCAGTCACATTTTCGTCTAAGGTTCCTTCCAGACTCAATGTCGCAGTCACTTCATCAGCAGTATCATAACCGCCCTCAACGCCTGCCTCCAGAGTATCCGCAGCAATATCAAAGCTTCCGGTAACAGCGCTGAAGCTGCTCAGTGCATCAAAACGAAAGGAAGCAGTAACCTCCGCATTAGAATGGTTCGTTACTGTCACTGTATTGCCATTCGCCGTCCAGCCGGCAGTTGTATTATCCGAATAGGTGTGGTCGGCAGGATTCCAGGTCATAGAACCGTTTTCCGAATAAGTGAACTGCATAGCTCCCCAGGTAACGTCCACACTGTAGACAGTGGAAACTGTAGTGTTATCCTGGTACTTTCCTTCGACATCAATCTCCTGGTCTCCTGTGCCGACAGTAGCTGCAAATGCAGTAACACTTAGCGCCAGCGCCAGGATCAGAGACAGAATAAGAGTTGTGATTTTCTTCATTTTAATTACCCTCCTGTAATTTATTATCTCATGCCTTCAAAAGCAATAAGATCAGCTGCTTACCGTAATTGTAACAGGGATCTCCGTGTTAACAATTGCCTTTTCCCCTGTTTCAGGATCATAGTACAAGACTGCAAAATTTCCTTCATAAGTTCCCGCAGTCAGCTTCTCTTCCACCCCATCCATCAGATCCAGGGTTTTAACCTGATTTCCCGGCTTAAGTGTTCCTGACTGGACGACTACTTCTCCCTGGATAACGATCTGAAGTACCATATCCTGGTTTGACTTTCCGGGGTTCGCAAAAAGCAGGCTTGCCTTCCTCTCACTTAAACTGATCTCCACATCACGGGAATAGGTCAGGCTGACACTGCTTCCTCCTTCCGGGTTGTCCAGCTTCTCATCGCTGTCTCCGGGAATAGCTTCGGCATTTTTCTCTTCTTCCTGAGGAGCATAATCCGGAGCAAGCACCGGTTCATTATCCCGAAAGAAAACCGCCCAGATCGTAATGCACAATGCCGCTGCCGTAATCACCAGCAGAATAGGAATCAGCAGATTGATCCTTGGCTTCTTATTGGAATCACGGTCCACTTCATTCACCTCCAATCTTTACAGTTACGGTTCCGATTTTTGTATTGTTTAAATCATCTGCCGGTTCACCCGACAAACGAAGATAAGCTGTCCGGGATTGGCCTGCCGCAATATCCAGAGGAGCACTAACAGTATCTGCTCCATCTGTAAAACTCCCGCTGATTTCTTCCCGGTCTGATTCAAAGACAAACTCTGCCGTTGTATCTACATTTCCGCTGTTTGTCACTTTGACATATCCGCTGCCTTCATCGTCCCAGCCACTGTTCTCGTAACTATGCGTATCCGTATTCCAGGTTCCTTCCGTATATGTATAATCCATGCCGCCCCACTCTATGTCAACACTGACAACATCCGGGTCTGGCTGTTCACCGGCAGGAACATAAGAAATCTTAATCTCATCATTAAGTGTCACCCGCGACTCTGTCGTCTGAAATTTCGCCGTCAGGGGCAGGGTAATACTCCCCGCCTCTGTCAGCTCGGGATTCACTAAAAATGTCATCTGAAAAACATCTTCATACGGTTGTGCCAGTGTGCCTTCCCATCGGATGTAAAGAAGGCGCAGGAGCTGATTGAACTGCTGATATACAGCCACATTTTCCACTGCTGTAGGATCATTGATCAAAGATACATAGCTTCCATCTTCAACCGTTAATATTGATTCATCCACATCTGTCACATCAATCTGCATACCGCGGATCGGGACCGCCTCCTCATCATAATCGGTCAGTGAAACGGTAACTGTCACCCTTTCGCCTGCTTGTACGGTTTCCGGGGAAACGCTGATCCCAATCCCGGCATTCTCCGCTGCCGAACTGGTAACCGTCCTGTTGGAAAATAACAGAAAAAGTACCAACAAGAAGGCGCTCATTTTTTTTATATTCATCATCATCACCCCCTGCTCTCACCGAACGAACCGTTCTTTATGTAGTCTAATACGGCATATACATCAAACAGATCGAGTGTATCGTCGTCCGTCACACAGCCCGCCATGTAGAAAATACCTGTCAGATCGGCGGCTGCCGCGTCTGTGCTTTTCAAATAATCCTGCATTTCATAAACATCGAAAACATCGATCACCCCATCGCCGGTTGCATCGCCGCGCAGGATCACATACAGGCTGATGTCCTGTTCAAGTGTATCCGGCAAAGTATACTGATACATATTCTCTTCTTCCGAAACGAGAGTTCCCTCCAGACGTTCGAAAGTTTCTCCGCTATCAGTACTATACGCCACTATGCAATCAGACAAATGACTGGCAACCGTAAAACTGCTTCCCTTCGCGATGTCAACCGTCTGCTGATCCGCCAGCGTCTCTCCGCCAATCGCTACGGTTATCTCTGTCCCGTACTGCTGAAGCTGCATATGAAACAGTTCTTTTACGATCGGCAGATACTCTGTTTCCCTTGCGTGGCAATTCCTGCATTCACGATATCGGATGCCCATCTCTTCATCCGTAGCCTCCTTCTCGATGATCCAGTCGCCAAACTCATGCTCACCGCAGGCAGAGAGCGTTTCAATCGCTATGGTATCCCCACAGATATCACAGTATTTTGCACGGTATCCGTCAAATTCATCCGAAGGAGCAAGTTCCACATTCCACGTATCACTATGGCAGGTATGCGCTTCGACCACATCAATGACTGTCGTTTTGACATTCCCCTCATCGTCTTTAATATAGAGGATGCCGTCTTCTCCGGACAATGCAGTAACTTCCAAAGTAGCATTTCCCGTAAATGTCAGTTTACCGTCAACATACGCCGCCGTTTCATTGTCTGTCTCCAGCAGGAACCCATCGGAAGGTAATCCGGAAGAATATGCGGCAGCTGTATTCTTTGAGGTCGCCCTCTCAATCCAGGCTACAAACTTCGTTCCCGAACTTTTGTGTACACTGTATGCTGCGATTTGGGATTCAACTTGCTTTACATAGGCAACAGCATCGTCATATCCTGTAAGGTCATCCGGCGCGCCAATCATCTGCATATGCATAGGAGAACTGATTTTTCCCATCGAAGCAATCGCCATATTATATAGGTATTTCCCCCAATTATCAACTCCCATATAGGGCGATTCAACAGGGGTTCGTACAACAGTATGCGGGATTGTTGTTGTAGATTTTCCCATGGTGCTCACCATTATACTGTCAACGACAAACCGTATCGGAAGGTTCGATACCAACGTACGCATCGAATCAAAAGCGTTAAACGGTTCCTCATCGCTTTCACTCCCGCTGATGGAACTTTCAATTTTATCTGCAAGCTCCAGAAGGTTTTCCGCTGTTTCTGCTATCACAAACGCTTCGCACCCGGCAGCATCCGCACAGGCTTTAATAGCTTTGTAGACTTCACTTGACTGGATGTCATTAGCCAATTTCAGAGCCTTGGAATCCCCTTGTTCAAATTTGTCATAAAGCGTATTGAAAGCATCCAGCAAAGCAGTTGCGGCTTTTAATTTCTCTGCATTGGTTATTTTCCCTGCTGCGAGGATACCATCCAGACTGCTGCTTGCACTGCTGCAGAAACCAGTCAGGGCTGACATTAGATCAAGTGCTGTCTTAATTGACTGATAGGAT
>DWUV01000140.1 GCA_019120595.1 Candidatus Mediterraneibacter tabaqchaliae
TGAGCGCGATGGCGCTCCTGATCGGATCCCAGGTGGGACGCCCGGGCGTGCTCACACAGTGTTCCGCGGAGGAAGCGACCGAGCTGGAGCTTGGCATCCGCGGTCTGACGACTTACGCTGAGACACTTTCCGTGTACGGCACGGAGAAGGTATTTATCGATGGCGACGACACGCCGTATTCCAAAGCATTCCTGAACTCTGCATATGCATCCAGAGGGTTAAAGGTCCGCTTCACCTCCGGTTCCGGTTCGGAAGTCCTGATGGGAAGCAGCGAGAAAAAATCCATGCTCTACCTGGAATGCCGTTGCCTCTTTGTCACAAAAGGCGCCGGAAGCCAGGGGATCCAGAATGGTTCCGTGAGCTGTATCGGTGTGACCGGCTCCGTCCCGGCAGGCATCCGGGAAGTACTGGCGGAAAACCTTGTGGCAGCCCTCCTCGGTCTGGAGTGCGCTTCTTCCAATGACCAGAGCTTTTCAAATTCTGACATGAGGCGTACCGCCAGGACTATGCTCGAGTTCCTTCCGGGGACAGACTTTATCTTCTCCGGCTATGCGGCGGAACCGAATTATGACAATATGTTCGCCGGGTCGAATTTCGACGCGGAAGACTTTGACGACTATAATGTCCTCCAGAGAGACATGCAGGTGGACGGCGGACTGAGACCTGTCACAGAAGAGCAGGTCATCCATGTGAGGAACAAAGCTGCCCGCGCCGTGCAGGCGGTATTCCGCAATCTTGGGCTTTCCCCTGTATCGGACGAGCAGGTCGAGGCTGTGACCTACGCGCACGGCAGCAAGGACACACTGCCCCGGGACGTGACCGCTGACCTGGCTGCCGCGGAAGACGTATTAAAGCGCGGCATCACCGGCATCGACGTAGTAAAAGCGCTGGCGGAGACCGGGTTTGAAGACGTGGCGGCAAGCGTCCTGAATATGCTGAAGCAGCGCGTTGCCGGAGATTATATGCAGACAGCCGCGATCCTGGACCGCGATTTCCACGTACTCTCAGGCGTGAATACGCCGAACGACTACATGGGACCGGGGACCGGCTACCGTGTGGACGGCGAGCGCTGGGAAGAGATCAAGCAGATTCCGCACATTATCAATCCAAAGGATATATAAGAAAGGAGGAGGATACTTATGCAGATCAATGAAGAATTAGTCAGACAGATCACTAATGCAGTATTAAGCCAGATGTCTCATACAGGCAGCTCCTCCGCTTCAGGAGACGCCCTCCCGGCATCTTCATCCGTGGTTCCTTCCATGGCAGGAAGAGACCGGATCAACGAAGAAAAGACAGATTACTCCGGTTATCCCCGGGCACAGAAAGGGACAGACCCCAAGGAGGTCGTGATCGGCGTGGGCGCCGCGTTCCAGAAAGAGATCAAGCGGACCATCTGCGACATCCCGCTGGACGAAGTGCTCCGGAATGTCAAGGCCGGGATCGAGGAAGAAGGGATGATCCCGAGAGTGGTCAAGATCCTCGACACTTCCGACGTATGCTTTATGGCGCTGGAAGCGGCGAAGCTCTCCGGCTCCGGCATCGGCGTGGGGATCCAGTCCAAGGGCACCACGGTCATCCACCAGAAGGATCTCTATCCTCTCTCCAACCTGGAGCTGTTCCCTCAGGCGCCGCTCATGACCCTGGAGACTTACCGCCAGATCGGGCAGAACGCCGCAAAATACGTCAAAGGCGAGCAGGTCGTCCCGATCCCGTGCACGAATGACCCGATGTGCCGCCCGAAATATCAGGTAAAGGCAGCTCTTATGCACATCGCAGAGACCGAGCAGCTCGACCCGGAAGTCGGCGCTGTTGAATGGGAGGGAAGATAAATGAGATATCCTTTAGCAGAAAACGAAAAAGATTCGATCACGTCAAAGACCGGAAAGAAATTTACAGATATCACGCTGGATGAAGTCATGAAAGACCATGTCGCTCCCGATGACATCAAGATCTCCCGCGAGATCTTACAGGCGCAGGGGCAGGTTGCCCTTGCGGCTGACAACCAGCCCATGGAGAAGAACTTCGAGCGCGCCGCCGAGCTGGTAGACGTGCCGGATGATGTGATCCTGAAGATGTACGACAAGCTCCGCCCCAACCGCTCCACCAAGCTGGAGCTGGTGATGATGGCGCAGGAGCTTCTCGAGAAATACAACGCCAAGAACTGTGCGCGTCTCGTCATGGAGGCGGCAGAAGTGTATGAAAAGAGAGGAATCTTACTTTGAGTTATATCGCAGGAGTTGATATCGGAAATTCCACAACAGAAGTCTGTATCGGAGAAGTCACCGGAAACGGGAACCTGACGTTTCTGACCAGTGCGTCCTGCCCTACGACAGGCACAAAAGGCACGGTCGAAAATGTCTATTCCGTAAAAAACGCGCTGAAGCTGGCCATGAGCCGGATCGGGCGCGAAACCTCTGACATTGACCTGGTGCGTCTCAATGAAGCGGCTCCCGTCATCGGCGATACCGCCATGGAGACGCTGACCGAGACTGTCATCACGGACTCTTCCATGATCGGGCACAATCCGTCTACTCCGGCGGGCGCGGGACAGGCTGTGGGCGAAATCCTGCTGATCGGGAACATTTCCCGAGGTGTCCCGGGGACACCGTACATTCTGGCGGCATCCGCAGATCACAGCTACGAAGAGGTCGCCGCAGTGGTCAACCAGTACGGAAGCGGATCCGGTCAGCACGATGGCATCGACATCGTGGGGATCATCCTGCAGGCCGACGAGGCGGTCCTTGTGGAAAACCGGATCCACAAAAAGGTGCCGATCATCGATGAGGTCAGGCGGATCGACCGTCTCCCGGACGGAGTCCCCGCTGCCATCGAGGTGGCGCTCCCCGGCCAGACCGTCCGCATGCTTTCCAATCCCTACGGGATCGCCACACTGCTGGGTCTGAACGCGGAGGAGACCCGCACGGTAACTCCCATCGCGAAAAGCCTGATCGGGAAGCGCAGCGCCGTTGTACTCAAGACTCCCGGAGGGAACATCCATGAAAACATCCTTCCCGCAGGGGAGATCTATTTTCACGGCGACCGGAATATCACGATCAATCTGGATGAAGGCGCGGACAAGATCATGGCGGCAGCTGCGGACGCGGGCGATATCCGCGACATCAGCGGTCAGCCGGATACAAATGTAGGAAACATGCTCTCCCGTATCCGAACGGGAATGAGCGAACTTGACAAAAGCGCGGAGGCAGACATCCGCATCACAGATATCCTTGCTGTGGACACCCTCGCGCCGGTACTGATCTCCGGTGCTCTCGCAGGGGAGACCTGTCTCGAGAAAGCAGTAGGCATCGCGGCAATGGTGAAGACACAGAAGCTCCCAATGCAGGAGATCGCTGACCGCCTGAAAACAGAGCTTAACACAGAGGTAAAGGTCGCCGGTGTGGAGGCCGTCATGGCAAGCCTCGGCGCGCTCACGACCCCGGGCACGAAACTCCCCCTGGCCATCCTGGATATGGGCGGCGGCTCAACGGACGCTGCGGTCATCTCCGACGACGGGCATGTGACAATGACCCACCAGGCAGGCGCCGGGGAACTGGTGTCCATGCTGATCCAGACCGAGCTGGGCTTAAGCGACCGCCATATCGCGGAGCAGATCAAAAAATACCCGCTGGCAAAGGTGGAGAGCCTCTTCCACATGAGGATGGAAAACGGTCAGATGACATTTGTGGACGATTCCATTGACCCCAGATTTTTCGGCAGGGTTGTCCTCCTCACAGAGAGCGGGCTGATCCGCATCGAGGAAGAGATCCCGATGGAAAAGATCGTACAGGTCCGCAGGGAAGCCAAGCGAAAAGTCTTCGTGACGAATGCCTTCCGCGCCCTCAGGAAGGTCGCGCCGGAGCACAATCTGAGAAACATTTCCACAGTCGTTCTCGTGGGAGGCTCGGCGGAGGATTTTGAGATCCCGGAAATGCTCATGGAGGCATTCACTGATTACCGCATCGTCTGCGGCCGGGGCAACATCCGAGGCAGCGAAGGTCCGCGGAACGCGGTAGCGACCGGACTCGTACTCTCTTATGTAGGAGAACAGCAATGATCATTAAGAGACCATCTATCTTTATCTACACTCATCAGGCGGATCCGGCAGTCTTAAAGGAAGTCTGCGCCGGCATCGAGGAGGAAGGCGTATTTTACGACACTGCTGAATTTCCGGATGAGTGTATGGAAAAACTGGCATATAAAGCAGCCCGGGATTCCATGCTGGGATCCGGGATCGGCATCTTCGGCACGGCAGTGTGCCTGAAAATGCGCGGTCTGGAAAAGGGACGCAATATCGAGAGCTATCTTGCGCCCAGCCGGACCCAGTGCCGGAACATCGGCGCAAACAGCGCCCGCGCCATCAAGAAACTGCCTTTTAAGGAGGACTACGGAATATGAGTATCTATACAAAAACCGGGGACAGGGGAACCACTTCTCTCATGAACGGGATCAGTGTTTCCAAGTCAGACGACCGCATTGAGCTTCTGGGCACCATCGACGAGCTGAACAGCCACATCGGCCTTGCAAAGGTACTGGCTGACGCCGCTCTGAAAGACCAGCTCTCTCATATACAGAAAAATCTGATGCAGATCATGGCCGGCGTCGCTGACCCCCGCTGTATGGATTACCGCTTTTCCGCGGATGAGACTTCTGCCCTGGAGCAGGAGATCGACCGGATCGAAAATTCCTTCCCCCGCGCCAAAGAATTCGTCCTCTACGGCGGCTGCGAGCAGTCCGCAAGGCTGGACGTGGCAAGGGCTGTGGCAAGGCGTGCGGAGCGGCGCTTCCGTAAGGTAGAACAGAACTACGGTGCGGATGCCAAAGCGGTTCAGTATATAAACCGCCTGTCTGATTATCTGTACATGTGCGCCAGATACGCCGACCACAGAGCGGAACACGAAAGGGCTGACAAGATCCAGGATCAGGTTGTACGGAATATCATGAAGAATATTTGAAAAGGAAGTGTTGATATGCCATCACCACTGCAGAACAAAGAGTATACCATTGATGATATCTATGCCCTGCCGGACGGACAGCGGGCAGAGCTGATCGACGGCCAGATGTATATGATGGCGCCGCCCACGCGG